>DEBE01000163.1:0-5065 GCA_002348425.1 Alphaproteobacteria bacterium UBA2964
GGTGCCATTACCAATACCACCAGCGCCGACCGTAATGATTGCTTTTTTCTTTGAAAGCCGATTTGCCATTTTTAAACCACCTAGTCTAATGCTGTTACTTTATCCGCAGGAATAACCTCATTTCCTGATGGAACAGTGATAATTTGTTCACTCGGATTTCTAATTGTGCCAGGTGGATCCTCTCCACGTTCGATAGCATCGATTGCTTCATTCAGGAGCCGCCGAAACATAACGACACCTCGATCGGAGGTGGCAAGATTCTCTAATGCGTGGCGAGCGACTGGGCGCTGGCTTACTTGCGCCTCCCAGTCATCAGGAATACGCTGTTTTTCCTCGTAGTCGCGTATAATTTCACCCTCAGGTGGCTGGAATATGCGCTTGCCTGGTTCGATGCGTTCAATGTGGTACCCGATCGTATGCTCGTTATCTACAGGGATCCACCAACCCACCATGCGTGCACGCTCCGTCTCTTTTTCTGGATCTTTTCCGGTGACGTCTGGCGGCGGTATGCACTTTGCGGTGGGGACAAAAACAGTTGAGGTTCGGATTAGACGGTTTCCTCCTTCTACGTCTGTAGTTCGAATATAGGAAACGTGCTGGTCGGAATGAACAAAGTCAAAATCTGGCCGGATACCCATAACATCATCGAAATCAAAAAGACTTTGATTGTTTCCATGCAGTGTAAATATATGCATTGGATCGGCGGCATTCTCGTGAAGCTGAAGCCAATTACATTCTGCTATCGCTCCCCGCGTGTAATTGCGATAAGCAAGGTATTCGGCTCCATCGTCCTCGAGGATGTCGTAACGAGGTAATAATGGCTTTTTTTCTAATGGTCCCATGTAGGTAAAGACCAACCCACGATATTCTTCTGCGGGGTACCAAGGTTGTCTCACTTCTTCCCTAAAGGGGCTATCAGGTGGTTCGCAAGGTTGTTCGAGACATTTGCCCTCTTCATTGAAATACCAGCCATGGTAACAGCATCGAATACCGTTTTGCTCTATTCGACCATATTCCAAGGAGCTGCCACGGTGACAACAGTGAGCGCCTAACACTCCCACCTTTCCGGTTTTGTCCCGATACGCTACGAGATTTTCATCTAGAATTTTGAGGGATTTTGGTAAGTCCTGAAGCTCGGAAGACATACATATGGGGTGCCAGTAACGACGAAGTAACTCCCCCATAGGCGTTCCTGCCCCAACATGTGTCAGGCGAATGTTCTCATCGGGTATGAAGGCATTGCGACCGTATCCCGATCCCTCATTATTCTGCATCGAGTTTTACTCCCTTTTATCTTAGAAAAAAAAGCTAGTAACTGATTTGATTGATTGTCAAGAAGGCTCATCTTTGATTTGCCTTTTTCTTTTCCCAGATTTAAATTTTTAATTAATGAGTTTCAAGTCTCAATTAACCCTACTGCTCATAAAAAGGACAAACAATTGGCGACTAAACTTTTTGAAACACTAAACTTAAGAAGCCTCGAGTTCTCCAATCGAGTAGTAGTGGCCCCCATGACACAATTTTCTGCCCGAGATGGAGTTGCAGGGGACTGGCACCTTATGCACCTAGGTCAGTACGCGGTTTCTGGAGCGTCAATGATTCTAACAGAATCCACTTACGTAGCTGCTTCCGCGCGTAATGCCACTAGTTGTCTTTCACTATACTCGGACGAACAAGAATTCGCCATTAATCGCATTGCAGAGTTTTTTGACATTAATGGTGATGGAAATCTTGGAGTTCAGCTTTGTCATGCCGGAAGAAAAGCTTCTGCTCGTGAACCATGGAAGGGTGGAGGGCCAATAACAATAGCAGAAGGTGGTTATGAGGCAGTGGCCCCATCAGCGGTCCCACTTTCCGATGAGTGGCCCGCGCCAAGGGCCTTATCAGCATCTGAAGTTTATGAGGTTATTCAAAGTTTCGCCGATGCAGCCATTCGTGCTGAACGTGCCGGCGTAAAGGTAATAGAACTTCACGGAGCTCATGGTTATCTAATCCATCAGTTCTTATCGCCTCTGACAAATCGAAGGAATGATGAATATGGTGGTAGCTCTATAAATCGGATGCGGTTCGCCATTGAGGTTTTAGAGGCAGTTCGTTTTGTTTGGCCAACCGACTTACCAATCGGCATAAGAGTATCCGCAACCGATTGGGTGGATGGAGGTTGGTCCGTTGAGGAGACAGTAGAACTCGCTCGTATTTTAGAAACACATGGATGTGATTACATCCATGTGTCGAGTGGCGGATTGAGCCCTGCGCAGAAGATAAGTGTGGGACAGGGTTATCAGGTAGGTTTTGCTGAAGCTGTCAAGGCAGCGGTGGATATGCCGGTTATAGCTGTCGGACAAATTAACGACCCACTCTATGCTGAAAAAATTTTAAATGAAGGGAAAGCTGATATGATAGCTTTGGCTAGGCCTTTGATCTATAATCCGAAGTGGGTGTGGCATGCCGCTGAAAAATTGGGAGTAAAAATTACCTACCCCCGTCAGTATGAGCGTGGACACCCCGAGCGTTGGGGTGCAAGTGGCATTAATGCGCCGGGAAACCTTATTCCTAAAAAGTAAGTTTTTACGATTGAGCGCTAAAATCTAATAGTTGATACCATCTAAAAAATCTAAAATACGAACTGGGGCAGTTTTTTCTGTTTGGTCTTCAACGCTTATATCCCAGTATTCAGAATCCTCTATACACTCATGTAAATAACGAGCAGCGGAGGTCGCGTGGAAGTCATCATTGCCCGGTATAATCAAGGTGGGGATATTGAGTTGCATTAGCTCTTCTGCTTCTGCTCCTGGGGCCGTATCACGATCAAATAAACCGCGGCACATGGCCGTTACAGTCAAAAGGTATCTTTCGATGTCCATTTCGGCATATGTCCGAGCGAAGTCTTTGGAATTTCTTATGGGTTGTCCCCATGGGCCACCCCGGGGGTCTCTAGAGAAATTTTTGTCATGACTTTTAACTAAGTCGACAACAGCCTGAAGGCCATTCTCTTCTACAAAAGTGAGGTGTCGAGCAAATCTCTGGTGACTACTTATCCTATATTTTGCTCCACCTACTGGCCAGTAGTAGATCATAGAAAGTAAGCGATCAGGATATTCTACGCCGAAAGCGGCAACGGCTGCACAACCCATGCAACCCCCCAAAATGTGTGCTTTATCTATTTGCAACTCATCCAGAAGGTATGCGCCTTGTTTGACAAAGTGTTTCCAAGTAATCAGCTCCACTCGTCCGCCGGATTGTCCATTTTCACGACGGTCAAAAAGAATACACGTAAATTTTTTTGGCAAATGGTCTAGAAGCTTGATCCGTTTGTAAACTCCAAGTTCGCTCCATTGTTTAAGGCGAGCATCGAAGCCACCGGGAGCGTACATTAGAATGGCAGGCCCGTTTCCCATAACCTCATAGTGGGTACTTATTTCATCTATCTCTACAATTGGCATTGGTATCTTTTCTGATCACTGTATTTTGTGAAAACTTTCTCAATTTCTGCCCTTTGACATATTATCTGTCAACGATTGTTAATTTTTAAGATGAGGTTCCACCTTATTAGCGTCAAAATGTAGCTCAGTTGGGTCTTTTCCATCAAAATAATATGCGTATAGTGCTGATATATCTATTATATCAGACACTAAACAGAAGACCATCGCTAAAGGAGAGAAGCTATGCTTCGTAGGGAAGTTAACGAATTGCTGACACAAACGGATAAAGGAACCCCAATGGGTGACCTTTTTCGCCAGTATTGGATTCCGGCGATGCTTGCGTCAGAACTCCCTGAGAACGATTGTCCACCAGTGCGTGTTGAGCTTCTCGGCGAAAAAATGATTGCATTCCGTGATACTGAGGGCCGCTATGGACTTTTGGAAGAATTTTGTGCCCATCGTCGCGTGTCATTATGGTTTGGTAGAAACGAGGAATGTGGCTTGCGTTGTCCTTACCATGGTTGGAAATTTGATGTTACCGGACAATGTGTTGAAATTCCATCGGAACCTGAAGATAGCGAATTCCGCAAGGAGATAAAACTACAAGCTTACCCGTTAATAAAGGTTGGTGATATATTGTGGACTCATATGGGTGACCCTTCAAATGTTCCGCCTGAACCAGAATGGGAGTTTGCGACAGTTGCCCCAGAACAAACGGTTTCGACCAAACGTATTCAAGAATGTAACTGGTTGCAGGCGCTTGAAGGAGGCATAGATTCAAGCCACGTCTCGTTTCTTCATTCTCAGGAGTTGGAGCGTGACCCTTTGTTTAAGGGGGCTAAAGCCAATAACTATAATTTAGGGGATCTAAAACCGGTTTTTGAGGTAACAAGCTCAGAGGGTGGCCTATATATCGGGGCTCGTCGTAAGGCTGAAGACAGTAAAAATTACTGGCGGATTACGCAGTGGGTAATGCCATGCTTTACTATGATACCCCCGCGTGCGGATCACCCTCAACATGGACATTTTTGGGTGCCGATAAATGATCATAATTGTTGGACTTGGAGCTATGACTATCACCCGAATAGACCTCTAACCCCTGAAGAACGTCAGGCCTGTCTCGATGGAAAGGGAGTTCATACTGAGAATATTCCAGGGACATTTCGACCAGTGCAAAATAAAGATAATGACTATTTAATTGATCGTGAAGCACAAAAACGCGGTGAGACATATTCCGGGGTGTTTGGATTTGGCATGCAGGACGCGAGCCTGCAAGAGTCAATGGGGCCAATTGTTGATCGTTCTCGTGAAAATTTAGTCCAGTGTGACTATGGGATTGTGATGACCCGAAATCGTCTTCGCAGAGCCGCGACGGATTTGCGTGATAAGGGTATCATGCCACCTGGCCGAGATCCGAAACATATGAAAGTTCGATCCATCGCTGTTGTACTGGACCCTGAGCTAAAATACGCAGAAGCCTGCCAGAATGAAATGATGGCAGAGGAAGGAAAGCTACGGGCAACTGTGTAATAATAATTATTTCTGACTTTACAACCCGCTAAAGATCAGTTTGTAATTCTATGGTACCAATGTCTTTTTCTGCGTCTACTACGATTGTTGTGAGAAATTTGCGGTACCCGGCT
>DEBE01000163.1:5398-7212 GCA_002348425.1 Alphaproteobacteria bacterium UBA2964
CCGAAATTTCAACACGATAGTTACTATTTAGTTCAACGTTGGTGAGCCAGAATTCGCCAAATTCATCTGAGGTAGTCTCGGTTTCCTCTCCGTTCGTTAGGTTCGTAGCTTTCACAGAAGCACCTGCGATAACCTCCTCCTCGAGGGTGTCAACAATCAAGCCCGTGATCCAAGGCTTTGGAAGGTCTCGCCATAAAACGCGAGGCCTAGTGAGATATTCCGGATGCAGAACCTCCTGGAAATTATTAATTTCATCTAGCTGGCCAAATGTTATTGCTTCGTGAGGGCATATATCAACGCAGCGTGGTAATTCTTTATTATCCAAGCGATGGACACAGCCATTGCATTTTTGCGCAATGTTTAGCTCTTCATTTTTATAAATTACGTTGTAAGGGCAGGCAGGCTGACAGTCACCGCAGCCGGTACACAATTCGGGGTCAATCCAAACCATCCCGTCTCCACGAGTCTTTATAGCGGCTTCCGGGCAAGCATTTACACATGGTGCATCTTCACAATGCTGACACATGATCGGCAAGTGTTGTACCTTGACTCTGGGTATCTCTCCGCGCTCTAAGCTCTCTATTTTAATCCAGAAATGACCGCCCTCTGGCTGAGGCTTTGACCAAGGATTATATGTTTTGTCAACATATTCATCCTTACAAGCTACAATACAAAGACTACAACCGGTGCACTTGTCGACATCGATCGAAAATTTAGGATGGGTCATTTGAAGCCTCTGTATCGAAATTAGATCCCGTGCCCGTCTGAATACGGGAGGGGTTTATTATTTTTAATTCCACCAAGAAACCACTGACATTCATCTCCGGGATATCGATCTCGGCTCCTTCTTGATATTTTTCCTGCACGGATGGTGCTATTAAATTGATGCAACCCCCGCGGTCAACAGTTTGATTGTCTAATTTGATAAAATCTATTTTGGCCCCATGATCAATCGACACCGCCCCTTTAATAATTCTATCGGTAATGAAAGCCCCGCATAATATCGAACCCCTATCGTTGTAAACCATAATGATATCACCTCGATTAATCCTTCGGTCTTTTGCATCGCTAGGGTGTATCCAGCAGGGCTCATAAAAGTAGCCGTCATTTCCTTTTATTTTTCCAAGTTCCCGAATCCATTGAATATCATCACCCTGGACATGAAACCGGTATTTTGGGTGGTTGGACATTACTGTTAAAGGGTAGATTAAAGTCTTTTCTGATGGAGATTGTTCCGAGTGGCTTAGCCATCTAGCTAACGGCGGACGTTCATTATTCTCCGGGTCAAGCTCGGTAATTCTTTGTGACACAAACTCTATTTTTCCGCTCGGAGTTTCTAATCCTTCTCCCTTTTTCCAAAAACAGTGTAATCCACCCGTATGCGGGGCAAAGCCGTGTTCTTTTTTAATCTCAACCCATTCATCCCATGTGGGGCTATTATAAATTACGTGCTTCTGCTTTTTAAAGTGTTCCCATGATAAGTGATCACGGGTAGCTACTAATGTTTCCTCATAAGCTCGTCTTAACCAATCATCAGCAGGTGGAAAGGCGTCAACTAGCCCCAGTTTATGGCCGATCATCTGATGTATTTCATAATCACTCTTAGATTCACCCACAGGGTTTATTGCTTGATCTTGAAAGAACATCGCCAAGATATCGCTCCGTTGCACCACGATCAGATCTTCGTGTTCGAAATTTGTTTGTGCGGGCAATATAAGGTCGGAATAAGTCAGGTCATTCTCTAGCCAAGGATGAATGCCGACTACAAAGTCAAGGCTATCATTGCGAAGCGCCTGTAACCAGTTGTTTCCATG
>DEBE01000009.1 GCA_002348425.1 Alphaproteobacteria bacterium UBA2964
CCCGCCGCCGTGACAAAATTAACATCATCTGGTAAATGAAAACATCGGGCGGGTGATGCGACACATTGTTCAGCATAAGCACCCCAAGGAACTATCGCCATAACCCTATCGCCAACTTTAAGACCTTCAACGTCTTTTCCAACCGCAGATATTATTCCAGCAACATCCCTACCCGGAGTAAAAGGTCGTTCCGGCTTAGTTTGATATAAGCCTTGCATCATAAGCGTATCTGGGAAATTTATGCCAATTGCGTGGATATCTATCAAAACCTCATCGTTAGCTGGCGATGGATCTGCCACATTACACAGTTTATGATTTTCGATAGAACCAAAGTCCTCAACTAATACAGCGCGCATATAGATTTCCTTTTATAATAGAAGCCGGCGGACCCTAACATCCCGTCCACAAACGATAAAGAAAACTTTTACGGTGTCATTAAATGCAGCCAAGCTTTGAATTGTGTCCTTTGAGGCAACTCAGCAGTGCCCGTATTAATTGTATCGCCTTGGTTGTCTGTTTGATCGGTATCCAGCCCTCTTGCAAACCATACCCACTCAGAATTCTGTGCATCCATTCCCAAATGACAGCGATGAAAATTTTCCAAATCATCTGTCTGAATTAATGAAGCAGCGGAATGAGTAACGTTTAACCCTCTGATAATATCCATATTCATTTCCTTGGGAGCACCATCAAAGAGAACGGGCCAGACCAACACCTCAGTTCTATCAACCGATAATGGACATATCACTCTGACATGTTGATTTAGCGCCTGCAGAGACATATTCGGATAAAATGCCGTGTTGTGGCGACGAGGTTCAATGACCTCTGCCAGCCTCTCAGGGGAATGCTTGCTTTTTAGGCTCTCTACGTAGCGCTGAAAAATCTGATCATCTCGTTTATTATCAGCAACTGGCTGGTGACCGGTATAACTGTGGCCATTCCTTGCTGCACCCCAGGACTCACGCTGTTCCCAGCGCTTCGCGGCTGCACCTTTATCACTTATGGTAGATCCTGCTTTATCACCATGTCTCCTGGAAAACTGCTGCCCCTGTGGAGTAAGCGTTGATTCATGGCTAAAGGGCACATGGTACATATCAACAGTATTTTCTATCTGAAACTTCCAGTTGCCCCGAAATATATATCGATGTACGCCGGCAGTGAGCAAAACTTTACCATTCGGAGAGCGATCAACAATGTCATCAATGCTCTGAATGGCTGGGCCAAGCCAATCCTTGAGTGACAAAGCGGAAGGATCAAGAGATGCAAACACAAAGCCTCTGTAATTTTCCACCATGGGAAGCCTGCGCATACCTAGAGAAGGATCTCCCAAGTCCATTTTTTCGCTATAGCCTCTAGGCATGGAAACGCCATCAAGGTCTCCATTAGACTTAAAAGTCCAGCCGTGGTATGGACAGCGAAGTGGCCTCGCATTTCCTTGCGCTGCCACACAAACTTTAGCCCCACGATGACCACAACTATTATGAATAACGTAAACTTTTCCGTCAGAATGACGACTGAGAATAACCGGATGCCGGCCGACGAGCCGAGTAACATAGTCACCTTTCTCCGTCACCTCGCTTTCGTGCCCAATATAAATCCATGTACGACCAAAAATGCGTTCCATTTCTAAATCAAAAATGGCTGGGTCGTTATATACGGACCGGTGCACCCTATCAGGAAGAACCAGAGAACTTGGATCAAAATTTGAACTTAATGTTTTAGACGGGTCATTCATTACGAAAGGGTCCTACATTTCCCAAAACTATATTTCGATGATTTTCAAATATTTTCGTATCTTAGGTAACCGTTTTATTCTAGCACTCAATCATGCCAACAAGTAAACCAGTAAGAACAAAACCCTCTGAAGAAGTTTCCCTTAAAACCCAGCTTGCGGTTTACGGAATTGGAACGTTTAGCACCACCACCCATTTTATGCTCCTCGTCATTGTACCTATTTGGGCACGAGTGAATATGGGAATTCCGGAAGGTTTTACCCTAGGCTTTGTTCTTGGCTGCCGTCCACTTCTTTCACTTTTTTTGTCTATTCATGCTGGCACACTTATGGATACGCTTGGAACCAAGCGTGTCTTGATCTTTATCGGCATTATGATTCTAACTACCCCACTGATGTATCCACTCCTGCCTTATATTTCAGCTCTTATCTTAATACAGCTTTTATCGGGTGTGTGTGATTCAATCGGTTGGATGGGAGCTCAAACCCTTGTCGGACAAGTTATGCATGGTCGCACGAAATATGCTGCTAGGTTGGGAGCAGTCATTAGGTCTGGACATATAATAGGCCCGCCAGCTGTTGGAGCTGTTTGGGATTGGTCAGGTCCTTTAGCCGCTTTCAGCCTAGTGGCTTTGAGCGGAGTTGGATTCATTGTTTCTGTCTTAATGCTCCCCAAGTCATCTGCTCGTCCAATTGAACTTATTGAAAGTCCGGAAACACCAAGACCGCCGATTACATTTCGTTCCTTAATGCCAAGAACAACAGATTACTATGAATCCTTTAAATTGTTAGCCTCACCGACCATTGCCATTGTGATACTGCTAGGAATGATGGTTCATATCGGCAATAATATTCAAAGTACATTTTATATAGTTTGGCTCGAGAAATACGTTGGAATTCCAGCCACCCTAATCGGATTTTTAATTTCTTTTTCCTCTTTAGCCGCCGCAGCAGGATCTTTAGCTGCTACGCCACTACGCAGACGGTTCTCAGCTTTTTGGCTACTCTGGGCTTCAATATTTGCAGCCCTCATTTTTATTTCCATAACTCCTCTTATAGGAAAAGCACTAGTCGTTTCCGGCATCACCGGTTTACTTGGGATTTTCATAGAAGTTTCCCCACTGATTGCAGCTTATCTTGGTTTCTGCTTTGTATCCGGGTTGAGGTCTGTGTCAAACGGTATTCATCAACCTCTCGTAATTACGCTAATGTTACGAACCGTCGGACCTAATGAAAAAGGAAAAGCCATTGGGCTTCGAGGAACAATGAACCGCGTCACATCAATGATAGGACCATTTTTATTAGGTGCGTTAGCTGGTATGGTTGGATTGGAATTTGGGTTTTACATCATTGGAATCATTTCATCAGTAATCATGCTATTGCTTGCATGGATGATGCTAAGGCATCCTGAAATTTACGAAATTGAAGATAGAATAAAGGTGAACGAATGAGACTAAAAGACAGAATAGCTATTGTCACGGGTGCAGCTGGTGGTATCGGTGAGAGCGTAGCAAAACTTTTCGCCGAAGAAGGTGCCGTTGTTCTGGTAGCAGACATCAACGGGAAAGGCGCTGCCCAAACTGAAGAAACAATAAATAAAAACGGAGGTAATGCATCTAGTGTTGCTGTCGACATAACGGACGCAGAAAAGGTCAGAAATCTAGTCCAAAATTGTGTTTCAAAATACGGTCGATTGGATGTCATCGCGAACGTTGCTGGAACTGGCCAACGTCATAGCTTTCTGGACGCGACTGCTGAAGAATTTAACCGGGTGATGAAGGTAAACCTGATGGGCACATTTTTATGTAGCCAAGCGGCGGCAAGAGAAATGATAAAACAAAATTATGGTCGTATCATCAACATAGCTTCAATTGCCGGCACTCGCGCTGGGTCCGGCCGGACCGCCTACGGCACATCAAAATCAGCGGTCATCGGGCTGACCCGTCAAGCCGCTTTAGAGCTCGCTCCGCTCGGCATTACAGTTAATGCCGTTGCACCCGGGCCTGTTGATACCCCACTCACCCGGGTGACGCATAATGATGTCACCAGAGAGGGTTACAAAAAACTAATACCCAATGGCCGTTATGGTACAGTTGAAGAAATGGCTGATGCCGCTTTGTTCCTTGCTGGGGAACAAGCATCCTATGTAAATGGACACATTTTGTATGTTGATGGAGGCTACATCGCCGCTGGAATTTCAACCGACTTCGGCGGAACAATTGATCCAAGTAAAAAAAACTAGGAAAACACTATGCTGATCGATATCTATACACATATCTTTCCGGCTGATTTTTTTGAACCGATGTCCAAGGCGGCCCCAAGGCTTGAAAATATTGGCAAGCGTATGAAATGTATTCTGCCAGTTCACAACCTAGATGGGCGATTTAGACTAATGGATGCCTGCGGGGATTACAAACAACTCATATCATTACCGAATCCCCCCTCGAAGACATAATGGATGCAAAAACTGGTAAATTCTTTGCGAGAGCAGCCAATGACGCGATGGCTCAAGAATGCTGAAATTCTAGTGAAACTCTATGAAGTTTTCCACAATGATATTTAGCAGATAAGACTATGTATAAGGGCAGCCAAATAAAATTGGGAGAACCTATACCCCGGATTGAAGACGAGCGCATGCTGTTGGGGAAAGCTCGATACGCGGATGATATTGCGCTACCTCGACTTTGCCACGCGTACATCCTACGTTCACCACATGCTCACGCAAAAATTCTTGAAATTGATATCACTTCTGCTGCAGCCGCCCCCGGTATTCTTAAGATTCTTACAGGTCAAGATGTAAAGGAAGATGAACTTGGCGATTTAACCTGCCATTCATTCCCAGAACTACCCTCAGAGAGTAAGGCATTTTGTCCTTCGCAGCCCTTATTAGCAAATGATATTGTTCGTTTTGTTGGTGAAGGTATTGCCTTAATTATTGGAGAAACGAGGGAACAAGCGGAGGATGCCGCCGAACTATTGGTAGTCAAATATGAAGTCTTACCCGCTGTTACTTTTGTTGATGCTCACAAAAAAGAAGGAAACAAAGTATGGGAGCAAGCTGACGGAAACGTTAGCTTTCAAATTAAATCTGGTGATTCTAAAACGATCGACGAAATATTTTCGTCCGCACATCACGTAAGTGAATTAACGATCCAGTATCCTCGTACAACAGCCAATACTCTTGAAACAAGATGCACCCTTGCCTACTACGACCAGACCGATGGCCGTATGACATTATGTAGTAGTACTCAAGAACCACATGAGGTCAGACAAGTTATCGCGAATACATTAGATATCCCTCAAAATGATATTCGTGTGATGGCATTAGATGTCGGCGGAGCCTTTGGAATGAAAGGACAAGTTTACCCAGAAGACATTTTGGTAGTTTGGGCTGCCAGTAAATTGAAAAAACCAGTGAAATGGTCAGCAACAAGAACTGAAGCCATATTAACAGACATGCACGGGCGAAGCCCCCGGTCTAGAGCGTCATTAGCTTTTGATAAAAATGGAAAAATTATAGCATTCAAAACATCAGTTACCGTAGACGTTGGCGCTTATTTAAGTATATGGGCTGGAATTCCGCCCCGAAACGCCACTATAAGTTTTCCAGGCCCATATCACATTCCACATATATATACCGAAGTCACCGCAATTTTCACTAACACTACACTGCTTGGTCCTTATCGTGGTTCAGGTAAACCAGAAGCCACCTATACTCTAGAGCGTCTAATAAACGATGCCGCAATCAAAATGGATTTTGACCCGATAGATCTTCGCCGCAAAAATTTAATCGGCAAAGACAAAATGCCCTACAAAACTCCGGGGGGTTATGTATACGACACCGGTGATTTCAATGGTGTTCTTCAAAAAGCTATAAAATTAGTAGAGTGGGATGATTTTTACGACCGCAAGGCACAGTCGATAAACAAAGGACGATTACGTGGTATAGGACTAGCTCTGCATTGTCAGCGTGCAGGAACGTTCTCGGAAAGAATGGAAATCCGTGTGGACCCGGATGGAGGTATTGCCGCTTACGTCGGGACACTCTCTACCGGTCAAGGTCACGAGACCATGTTTACCCAAATGATTTCCGGTTGGCTAGGAGTTCCATTAGAGGAAATTCGTATTTTTCAGGGAGATACGGACAAATTTTTGTTCGGACGCGGTACCTTTGCACAACGTAGCATGGCCACCGGAGGCTCTGCGCTTAAACATGCCGCTGATGAGGTATTATATAAGGGACGAAGAATTAGCGCTTGGTTACTTGAGGTTTCAGAGGCTGATATAGTTTTTAAAGATGGGGAATTTATAGTAAACGGTACAGACCGCTCGATAACCTTTAAGGATGCAGTTAAGGCTTCGTATATGGGTGCCGGTCTACCACTTGAATTTGGCATCGGGATTGATGGTATAGGTCACCAAAAAGGTACATACAGTTTCCCAAACGGTTGCATGATTTGCGAGGCCGAGGTTGACCCAGAAACCGGTAAAATTGAGATTGACCGTTCTTATACGATTGATGACGTGGGTGTTGTGATAAACCCATTAACGTTGGAAGGTCAGCTTCATGGCTCGATCGCTCAAGGTCTTGGTGAGGCCTTGGTCGAGGAAATAATGTATAATCAAAAAAATGGACAGCTTCTTACAGGCTCTTTCATGGATTACGGCTTACCTCGTGCTGACATGATGCCCACTATAATCTCAGATGTTTGGCTAAAACCATCAACTAATAATCCGTTGGGGGTAAAAGGAGGCAGCGAAGCAGGAAATTGTGGAATGCCGTCTGCAATCATTCATGCAATTTTAGATGCTCTGAAAGATTATGGTGTTACGGACCTTCCATTACCTGCCACACCCGAGCGGATTTGGAAAGCAATTCGAAACAATCATAAAGTTTAGTATTAATAAAAAGTATTTTGAGTTAAAATAATGGGTAGAATTTTTTTTAAAAAGAAAGTGTCATGACAAAACGCCGTATTGAAGGTTCTTTCGTTGCACTCATCACACCAATGAATAGAGATGGGTCTATTGATTTTGAAGGGTTTCGTTCACTCCTAAAATTTCAAGAGGAAAACGGTACTTCAGCAGTTTTAATTATGGGGTCAACGGGTGAGGTATCCATGCTTACACCGGATGAGCGTCGCCTTATAATCTCTGAAACTTCTAAAATGAAAACCGGGACAATGGAGTTTTGGTATGGTTGCTCAGGGCCAAGTACGGAGCAAACAATCAACTACGTTGAATATGCCGGCAAGGAAGGGGCCGATGGCGCAATAATTGCTGCGCCTCCCTATATATGCGCACCTGAAGAAGATATCACCGAATATTTCCTCGAAGTTGCAGACGCCAGTAATATTCCGATTGGGATATATAACAATCCACCAAGAGTGAAAACGGACCTGCCACACACCTCTATTTTGCGGTTAGCTGAACACCCCAATATCATCGTTAATAAAGAGTCTACAGCTCGAGTTGGCCAAATCGCCCAAACAATTTCCGGCAACCCAGACATGTCGTTGATGTGTTGCGATAGTCCGACGTTAGGACTTGTTATACCATTAATGTCACTAGGCGGTCAGGGTACAGCTAACATGTCAGGAAATTTAATTCCTCAGGAAATGGCAACGATCTCGACGCCTTGGAATGACTGGGAGGATACAATAGCTTGCCGAAACGCATGGCTCAATAACTTACAAATGTTACATTTTACATATTCAGCTATCAATCCGGTAGCTGTAAAATGCTTAATGGAAGCCGTTGGTCTCCCCGCTGGTCCTTTGCGTAAACCGCTAAAGCCAATTCCGCCCGAACACCTTGCTAGGGGTATGAATATTTGCCGAGAACTTGAACTTGATAAAAAGTATGGCTATCAGATTTCAACTGGCCTATCAGCTGCCGAATGAAACATTAAAGTTACCTAAGGGTCAGCCCTCCGTCGACGTGAATAGTTTGTCCAGTAATAAACGCCGCCTCTTTAGACAACAAAAAGGAGATTAAAGCTGCCGTGTCGTCTGGAGTGCCTATTCGTCCCATGGGGATTTTCTTTTCAGCGGTTTTCCATGCAGCTTGAGACAATGCAGAGTGTCCGGAAGAATCTTTTTTCGTATAGCCTGGTGCCACGCAATTAACTGTCACGCCATCTTGTGCTAGTTGAATAGCAAGAGATTTTGCTAATGCTTCGAGAGAAGCTTTAGCCGCCGCAGTGGCAGGAAAAAGGCCATCAATCGAAAAAACATGAGCAACAAAAGAGCTAACAACGACGATTCGACCGTGAGATGATTTCTTGAGGAACGGTAAAGCACCCGTTGCAATATGAAAAAATGCTTCAGGCATTCCCTTTTCTGCATCAATTATCGAGTTTGCATCAACATCACCAAATAACCCTCGTTCTGCAAATCCTGCATTACTTACAATCTGGTCTACACCCCCAAGGTGAGAAACGGTTTCTAAAACGAGGTTTTCAGCGAACTTTTTATCAGTTAAATCGCCCAGTATTGAATGAACTTCACAACCTAGATCACGCAATTCGGTAACAATTTTCTCTAGACCAGAATGATTTTTTCGCGAATGCAGCATGTATGAATGCCCCGGCTTCGCGATGCGCCTTGCAACAGCGGCCCCAATTCCGCTTGCCGCACCAGTTATAAGGATATTAACCATTATTTCTAGGTTTCATGGGTACCATCACATAAAGGCTGGTTTTGTGTTCTTTTGCAGCCACAGAATGTTACAGCCCTGTCACGTTTTGCAACATATTGTACTGGGGATACGCTTGTTCCTTTATGTGATCCATCGCAAAAGGGCTGGGCTTTGCTTTGACCGCATGCACACCACCAGTATTCTTTACCTTCTTCGACCATCCGTTGATAATATAATGCCATGATTTATTTTTCCTTCACTTTAAAACTTAGTTAGTTAATTTTTAGAGTGACACCAGATGGTTCACAAGTCCTAGTATTAATTTTATGCACGGTATATTCGTAGGAGACCTATAATGAGTAAAACTTTTAAAATCCGGCCTTTGGGTCCCGCACTTGGTGCTGAAATTTTAGATCTGAATATCGCTCAGGAGTTAGATCGAGAAACAATCCAAGACCTTTATGAAGCATGGCGGGATAATATAGTCCTTCTTTTCAACAAGATTCATATGACCCAGACAGAACAACTGCGTTTTGCCGGTTGTTTTGGCAAGGTTGGTGAACGGCCAAAGCCTAAAGAAGCTAGACCAGAGGATTATAGTAAACTAGATGATGCCTTTATGCTCGTTACAAACATCCGTGAGAAAGGTAAACCAATCGGTACTTTACCAGATGGTGAAATGATGTTTCACCATGACACGATTTACAAACCAAAACCGCATATTGGAACCTTGTTATATGCAATGGAGGTACCTTCCAGGGGTGGTAACACAAAATTTACCAATCTTTATAAGGCCTATGAAGCCCTACCGAAAGCAATCAAGAAAAGAGTAGAGGGACGCAAAGCTTTGCATCTTTATGATTATGACCGAATCAAAGAGCGCAACACAGCTGAAGGAGCAGGTGAGTTACTCGAGCACCACTCACATCCAGTCGTCATTGTGCATCCACGTTCAGGCCGGAAAGCCCTTTATGTTAACCGCTTGATGACAGCAGAAATAGAGGGTTTGCCGCCCGAAGAAAGCGAAGAAATTCTCAATATAATGTTCGATATTGCTGAAAAGCCAGAGCATATTTATGAACATATTTGGAGACCGGGCGATCTTATTTTATGGGATAACTACTGCTCCTCCCATGCAAGAACCGATTTTCCAAATGATGAAGTACGACTTTTACGCCGCTGCCAAATTGAGTCAGAGAGTGCACCAAGGGATTAAAAATATAATAAGTTGATTGCGATTTTAATTGTCGTTGTGGTTTTAAAGGGAGCGGCTGCAATAATTGAAGATATGGACCACCCCCCCCCATACAATTCTCCGACATCTTTAATTGTGGTCAACCTAGATCCACTGAGACATTTAATCGAAAAAAAACAAAACCTAAAAAATTTAAAAAAACAATTTTTCGTTCTGATTTAAGGTGATGGTTACATCCTCGAGTTCATAATTGCTACTGCATCTGCAAAACTCAGGATCAAAAAACAGTCTTCGTTTCCTAATGTAGTCCCATCGTTGTTCTAAAACCTCTTAAATACTTTTTGAATGAAGACGGAAAAAACTTGTTACGACTTGGTCATGGGACCGCCATTCTTTTCCCAATCTCCTATAGCACCCACATTAGAAACATTAGTATATCCCATATCTATCAATGTTTTCCCAGTTAATGCCGCTTGTCCTCCCGCACCGCAAACTAAAATTAACTCTGAATCCTTCTTAAGATTCTCATTATAAAGACCCGTGGCTTCATCAGCGACAAATTCAATTAGCCCTCGTTGGATTTTTAATGCATCCGCGATAGTACCTGTTTTTGCAATATCAGAACTATCTCTTACATCGATAAAAATTGCAGATTTTGATTTATGTTTTTCGATAGCCTCATTAAAGTCAATTTTGCGCACTACCGCATTTGCTTCTTCTAAATAATCTTTAGCTGTTTTCATTTTTCCTACTTTCGTCTCTTTACTATCAGAGAATTACAAAAATGGTGCCCGCTCCCGGACTCGAACCGGGACGTCCTTTCGAACAACGGATTTTAAGTCCGTTGCGTCTACCAATTCCGCCAAGCGGGCACTTAATATATATTGCGGCAGAACCTAGCGCATAATTACGGAACAAGGAAAGATAAAGAAACAAAATAATCGGGGTCCAAAAAAAACTAACTAGTTTTTTCCAAAGAGATTGACGCTGATTTTGAGCGACCTAACATCCAAAACCAAATAAAAATTGATAAAATTCCTCCCAATGCAACTCCCCAACGGATCCCTACTAGCTCTGCAGCAGCGCCCATACCAAGGGCGCCGAGAGCCGGAGCTCCCCGATGAATCACTCCATACAAACTCATGACTCTCCCTCGCATCGCACCATCCACCGCATGCTGCATAAGAGTTTGAGTTGCAGTACCACCGTAAATGCCAGAAATTCCGAGTATAAATATACTAAATAGGGCCAAGGGATACCAATTGGTGACTACAAACCCAAAAATACCTAGACCTGTCGCCAGTAACGCCAAAATTGTAACCCGAGTTAAACCTCGTACATGCCCTCTTCTTGCTAGCCATATTGCTGCAACTAGTCCACCAACACCGGAGACAGCCGTGAGTTCGCCTAAACCACTCGCCCCTCTATTAAACACTTCATCTGCAAACTCCGGTAAAACCTCCAAAAGGGCTTTTCCACCCATCGCCATCGCTATCAGCAAGACCATTGCTGGGCCAATTCCTGGATGTCGGATGGCATATTGGAGACCCTCTAGCGATTGTGCCCAAACACTGGAGCCTCTATTGGGTTTCTCTTCGCTTCTAACCTGTCTAATAACTAGTAATGAAATGATAAAGAATATAAAAGTGACCGCATTAAAAAAGAACGCAATACCAACATTCCAATATTCAATCAAAAATGCTCCGGAAATGGGGCCAACCACGCGACCTAAGTTGAATATCGCTGAATTAAGGGCCACCGCCGGGGGAATATAATGATGTTCAACGAGATTAGGGACCATAGAGAGGCGAGCTGCAGTATTTAATGCCCAGGCAACCCCCAAGAAAGCGGTCCAGCCGATTAACCACCAGATATCAGAACTTTCCGTAAACTTTCCGGATAGATACATCCACCCCAATACGGCCGCCTGAAACATACCCATCAGCTGGCTGATCATACTCAAAACCCGCCGATCGTACCTATCTGCCATCACTCCAGCAAACGGGGTCAAGAATATAGTGGGTATAAGATCAGCAAACACTACCATACCAACCCAGAAGCTAGAATGCGTTAGCTCCCAAGCAAGCCATGCAGCTGCCAAACGGTGAGCCCACATTCCAAACAAGGAAATTGTGCTACCGGCAGTATAAACCCCATAGTTCCATTGACTGAGAACACTTATAATTCCCGGC
>DEBE01000134.1:0-2718 GCA_002348425.1 Alphaproteobacteria bacterium UBA2964
ACCCGCACCATGCGCACCTCTTGTTCGCGTCGAGATGAATGCAAATCACCCTCATTATAGAGATGCGCCGTACCCTTTGGCACTTCATAGGACCGAACTTTCACTACTTTACCGGGAATACGACCCTGTGGCTGTTCGGTGCAGTACCAATCAGTCATTTCCGTAATTCCGGCAGCTATGCCATATATCGCCCAAGTGGGACCATGACCGTGAGGGAGGCCAGTCTCCGCCGCTGCCACGTGAACCAGAATACAAAACCCTAGTTCATCATCTTCATAAAGTACTTTTCGTGGTGTATCATTTTCGGGACCGAGATGAGTAGAGACGAAGTCATCATCGAGACAAGCGACCTCAACAAATTTACGAACAGCATTTCGTCCTATAGCTCCCTTATCCTTTGTAAGAGCAGCCCGGCAATCCTCGACAAGTTGCTTTAATGTATAAGCCATAAAGTTTTCCTAATCGCTTTAGATGCAAGAGAGAAATAGTATGCTATTAGCATTAAAAATACAGTACCATTTTTCTGGTCTATCTCTTAAAAAGTTTTGAAGATCGTAAGGATTTGCATGCCCCACAAGGTAATTTTAAAATCGTAAACTGCAGCGTTGAGGTTCAGGACATCATAGATAAATTGACTGTTGAAGAAAGCAGATGCCAAGCCAGCTAAATTTTAGATTCGATCAATGTAGATTACGAAATGGTTTATCGGCGAGGAACTACAAACTCCCATTGGGATAGGGAGGGCTCTACTGTCAAACAATCTGCCACAAAGAGGGTGCGCCAGCGATGGTATGGGGAATAAGTCGCAGCCGATTGGCCCCCAACGGCGAGACAGAGCTTTGACCCTAAAACTGATAACCGCCCATCCTTTCGATGGGTAAAGCGTTGTAGAATATAAGTTTCGAAGAAAGGAACTGACTCATTGCATTTACGTAATAGAATGGATGCACCCGGTAATGCTGCGGAGTTAACCCCTGCAGCAGTTAAGCAGCGATTGACAGCAGGAAATTTAATAAATCCATCGGAAGTGAATACAACAGCGCTATCGCTCGTCAAATAGGGCTTACAATTATGCGCAAATAGCGGCACCTCGATCCGCAAGTTCCCGGGTGTTCCTAATATATCAACGCAATAGCCATCTTCCGGACGATCAAGACGATCCAACAATCGCAGATGAACCTGCGTACTCGGTGAGGCAGCTGATCCAGAACTATCCGCCCCCATTGAAACTATAATCACTAGCGCTGAGAGTAGTCTTTTCATTGTGAAAGTGTAACCAACATTTTTTGGTTAAAAATCAACTGAACCTTATACCGGAAAATAATTTGCATCCCAATTTCCCCTTTAAGGCTTATAAGAAAAAACAATAAATTCTATTTCAATTTTCGCAATGTTTTTCTTAGTGGACTGTGGCGACAGTATTACCGGAGATATCTTTAAAGATGTCAAAAACTCGGCAAGAGTTGTTTGGGAGGTTAAAGATAACCAAAGAGATAATCCCGCAAATGCAAAACTAACGAAGTTAGCCACATTAAAATCCAAATTTAAGCGGTTAAAAGCAGCTAAATCTAGAATAAAAAATATTCGACAACTCTAGATGAGATTGAAAAAGAAAAAGTTCGATCGGAAATAGCAAAACTTGTGGCGATGCAATGAAAGAAGCTGGCTGTTAATTAAAACAGAATATCTTCATTACAGCACCTAAAACAGTGAGTAGAGAAAATCGCAGTATACCTTAGATATTCATGAAATTTTATCAGGAAATTAAAGAGTTTATGGCGGAGAGAGAGGGATTCGAACCCTCGGTACACTTACGCGCACAACGGTTTTCGAGACCGCCCCGTTCAACCACTCCGGCACCTCTCCGTTCAGCTATTTAAAGGTGCACTGATAGCTTGGTCAATCTTTACAATATATTGCCTGATACAAAATGGCATGATAATTCAACCAAATATAGATTTAAAAAATTTCTGATTAACCCTGGTTAGGGCAGATGAACAGATGAAAATAACACCTTAAACTCCGTTAAATCTTATTTATTTTTATTCACTCGATCGTCCGATAAGCTAGTAATCAAAAAACATACAAAATTAAATATATAAAAGAATGTAAATTAGTGATACCGAAATGGTTGACACTCGTGGCTTTGGTACTATATTTCGGCCTCCCTTAGACGGGCACGATTATTATAATCGATTGTCATAGAAACTGTTGTTTTTACTGTGTTGGAGTGTCATGTACGCAGTCGTTAAAACCGGCGGTAAACAATACCGCGTTGCAAAAGACGATATAATCATCGTTGAAAAGCTTGAAGCTGATGCGGGTAGCAATATTGAACTGCATGAAGTTTTGATGCTGGACGATGGTAAAGAAACTATTGTGGGAACACCATTGGTTGATGGTGCTCGCATTGGGGCGACAATCCTTGATCAAAGCCGAAGTGAAAAAATCATTGTCTTTAAGAAGAAACGACGAAAAGATTACAAAAGGAAAAAGGGGCACAGACAGGAACAAACCGTCCTTAAAATCAAAGAGATTCTGGTAAAAGGGCAAAAAGCAAGTAAAACAAAAGTTGCTGAAAAACCTAAAGGAACATCGACCCCATCATCGGAAGACACCGTATCCGTGAAACCGGTAGCTAAAAAAGCTGCGGCCAAGAAGACGGCAGCCAAGAAGACAGCAGCTAAGAAGACGGCAGCTAAGAAGACGGCAGCCAAG
>DEBE01000134.1:3067-9595 GCA_002348425.1 Alphaproteobacteria bacterium UBA2964
TAAGAAGACGGCAGCCAAGAAGACGGCAGCCAAGAAAGCTACGGAAGACTAATAGGCTCAGGAGAGAATAGTATGGCACATAAAAAAGCAGGCGGTAGTTCTCGAAATGGGCGCGACACAGAGGGCCGGCGCCTTGGTGTAAAGAAGTTTGGTGGGCAGGCTGTAATTCCAGGGAATATCATCATTCGGCAGCGGGGAACCAAATATCATCCTGGAGAAAATGTAGGAATAGGTCGAGATCACACCATATTCGCTACATCTGAGGGACGTGTAACTTTTGCACGCAAGGCTCAGGGTCGGATTTATGTATCCGTTGATCCAAGCATCTAAATAATTCTCAGGGGCCGCATTTACCGTGTGCTTCTCGGGGGATATGGTTATTCCCCGTTTTATTTGAGAATTAATGGCCAAGGGGATAGGCCAATACCATGAAATTTCTTGATCAAGCCAAAATTTATATTCGCTCTGGCGATGGCGGAGATGGTTGTGTTGCATTTCGCCGTGAGAAGTATGTTGAATTCGGTGGCCCGGATGGGGGAGATGGTGGCAAAGGCGGAAATGTACTCGTCACAATTTCTGAGGGGCTTAATACTCTGATTGATTTCCGATATCGCCAACATTTCAAGGCTGAACGAGGATTTAATGGAAGTGGGAGTAATAGTACCGGCGCTAACGGTAAAGACGTTGTATTAAAAGTCCCCCCCGGGACACAAATCTTAGAAGAAGACAATCAAACACTCATTGTTGATTTGACCGAAAAAAATCCCGAATATCTTTTGTGCCAAGGTGGAAGTGGTGGGCGCGGCAATGCACGTTTCAAAACTGCGACCAACCAAGCGCCACGGCGTGCTGATACTGGTCAGGTCGGCGAGGAACGTTGGATTTGGTTACGCCTGAAGCTGATAGCCGACATAGGTTTGGTAGGCCTCCCAAATGCTGGAAAGTCTACTTTCTTATCCATTGTTTCGAGAGCTAGACCAAAAATTGCAGATTATCCCTTTACTACATTGTTTCCAAATTTAGGTGTGGTTTCAATTGATGATATTTCCTTCGTTATTGCTGATATCCCCGGATTAATTGCCGGTGCCCATCAAGGAGCCGGCTTGGGGGATCGATTTTTGGGCCATGTAGAGCGGTGCTCTACTTTGTTACATATTATTGATGGAACAGAGCAAAATGTGGTTAATAATTGGCAAACAGTAAGGAAAGAACTCAAGGCCTACGGTAATGGGTTGAATGAAAAGAATGAGCTTGTTGCCATGAATAAAGTCGATGCGATGTCCGACAAGGAAATTCAGGATAAATGTCTTGCATTAAAAAGGGCTGGTGCAGACAGAATTATTCCTGTTTCTAATATAGCGCGAATAGGTATTAATGATTTATTGCGAGGTTTAGGATCTTTATTAGAAAAAAATGCCTTTGAGAATGCATGCTCTGAAGCTAAGAATAAGGCATGGACCCCATGATTGCTAAAAACAAAACATTAGCTTCTTACAAACGGGTAGTTGTTAAAGTCGGATCTTCTCTGCTGACAGGCGGACAGACTGAAACGCTTAATATAAATTGGCTAAAAGCCATAGCCAGAGATATTTCTGATCTTAGGTCGGAGGGTATTCAGACAATTATCGTATCATCCGGTGCTGTGGCTGTTGGACGGCAGGTGTTGGGTTTATCATCAAAATCATTGAGTTTGGAAGAAAAACAGGCAGCCGCAGCCGCAGGCCAAATTGGCTTATTCCACGCGTGGCAAGATGCTTTAGCTGCATATAACACTCGAACAGCTCAAATCTTACTGACTCCTGATGACACGGAGATAAGAAGACGAAACTTAAATGCCCGCAATACAATCCAAACCCTACTTGAATTGGATACAGTCCCTGTCATAAACGAGAATGATACAGTAGCGACAGAAGAGATACGCTTTGGTGATAATGATCGTCTAGCAGCCCGGGTAGCACAAATGATTGGAGCGGACGTATTGGTTCTTTTATCGGATATTGATGGCCTGTACACAACTGACCCTAGGATTAATAATGGGGCTACCTTTATAGAAGAGGTCGCTGAAATTACCCCTAAAATTGAGGCTATGGCTGGAGAGGCAGGACCAGGATATTCTTCTGGAGGAATGGTCACTAAAATTCAGGCAGCGCAAATCGCAACACGGGGTGGCTGCGCTGTTGTAATCGCAGACGGGACAGCAAACAACAGTTTAGCATCTATCGACTCAGGCAAAAAATGCACTTGGTTTTTGGCAACAGCAAATCCCACTACCGCTCGTAAAAGATGGATATCTGGTGTTCTCGCACCCAACGGAATATTGACAATTGATTCCGGGGCAGAGAGAGCCCTAAGGGGCGGTAAAAGTTTACTGCCTGCTGGGGTCAACTTCGTCTCTGGTAATTTCGACCGAGGTGACGCGGTGATCATAGAAAACACTGAAAAAGTAAGACTGGGATGCGGCCTTATAGCTTACTCCTCGCAAGATGCAAAATTAATAGCCGGTCACAATACCCGTGAGATTGAGACCTTGCTTGGTTACCGCGGTAGGGACGAAATGATCCATCGGAATGATATGGTAATTGACAGGTAGAGTTAAAATGCCGAAAAAAAAAGAGAGCTCCGACAAAAAAGACAAAAGTACGATCTTACATTTAAATATGTTGAAACTTGGTTCTGCCGCTAGAGATGCTTATAAAAATTTATCGAATGTGGGGACTAAAGCAAAAAATTTTGCCCTTACTGAAGCCGCAAAGTCCATAAGAAAATCCGTTAAAACCTTAAAAACAGCTAATGGTAGGGATTTAAAACTGGCTAGTAAAAATGGGGCTCCAGCTTCGATGATTGATCGCTTAGTTTTAAATGATTCTCGTATAGAACAAATGGCCGATGGCCTGGAAAAAATTGCAACACTAGAGGATCCTGTGAGCACGGTCATGGCCGAATGGAAACGGCCCAATGGGCTCAAAATTCAGCGCGTCAGAGTGCCATTAGGTGTCATTGGAATAATTTATGAATCCCGTCCCAATGTAACCGCCGATGCTGGTGGACTTTGTCTCAAATCTGGCAATGCGGTCATACTTCGTGGGGGCTCTGATAGTTTTGAGTCCTCATCAGCTATTCTTAAATGCCTACAAGAAGGGCTTAGAATGGCTGGTCTACCTGCTGAAACTATCCAACTTGTGCCAACAATCGATCGCGCTGCTGTCGGCGAGATGCTAGCCATGGATAGCCAAATAGATGTTATCGTTCCACGTGGAGGTAAATCACTAATTGAAAGGGTTCAACGGGAAAGCCGTGTACCTGTGATTGCCCACCTAGACGGCAACTGCCATGTTTATATTCACAGTAGTGCTGAAATTGAAATGGCAAAAAACATCGTACTTAACGCCAAAATGCGCAGGCCAGGTATCTGTGGAGCTACCGAGAGCCTCGTTGTTGATCGAAATGCAGCACCTCAGTTACTTCCAACAATTATTGATGAGTTGGCTAAAAGTGGCTGTGAAATACGTGGGGACGATGCTACCCGAGCGTTGGACGAAAGAGTGATAATAGCCCACGATGATGATTGGGCGAAAGAATATCTCGAACCTATCATTTCAATAAAGCAGGTTAATGGTTTGAATGAAGCAATTGAACATATCAATTTATATGGATCTCATCATACCGACTCAATCATCACATCCGACCAGAATATTGCAAAAATATTTTTAGAAAGCATAGACTCTGCGATTGTACTGCATAATGCATCCACACAATTTGCAGATGGAGGTGAATTTGGCATGGGTGCCGAAATAGGAATCTCGACGGGTCGTCTACATGCCCGCGGGCCGGTTGGAGTGGAACAATTGACTACTTTCAAATATGTGGTGCACGGTAATGGACAGGTGAGACCCTGACTTCATTAACCAAAAACTTACGCTCTTCGGTCCGTCAGGCTATAAATAGCAATGGCAGGCGTATTGGATTACTCGGCGGCTCTTTTAACCCAGCGCATGAAGGACATATTCACATTTCTAGGGAAGCCTTGAAATACCTAAAGCTGGATACGATCTGGTGGGTTGTTTCTCCTCAAAATCCGCTGAAAGGATCCAAGGAAATGGCGCCATTTACTGAACGTTTAAATCATGCCAAGAAAATAGCTCAGGATCCTAGAATTTTAGTTACAGATATAGAAGATCGTATAAGCACGCGCTTCACAATAGATAGTATCAAAATAATCCAGCGCAGTTTTTTGGAAAAGAAATTCATATGGATTATGGGTGCCGATAATTTAATTCAAATTCCTCAATGGAAAAACTGGCGGGAGTTATTCTCAACAGTACCCATTGTGATTTTTGACCGCGCACCCTATTCTGTAAAAGCACTTTCAGGAAAAGCTGCACAAGTATTTTCTAAGAGTAGGCTGCCACCACAACATATGCGAGAAATATCAAATTCTAAACCCCCGGCATGGACTTTCATACGGACGCCCTTACATCCTGCGACGGCGACTGAAATCCGTAGGAGATCAACCTCGTATATTAAAGACTGAAAAAGTGTGAACATTGACCGACGAGCAAACAAATTCAGAGACCATGGAAGTAAAGGACACAATAAAACTAGTTCAAAAAATTTTGGAGGACCACAAAGCAGAGAATATTGTCACAGTTGACCTACGAGGCAAGACGACTATTGGTGATTATATGATGATTGCCAGTGGTAGCTCCAACCGTCAGGTCAAAGCATTAGCTGAACTAATTGTACAGAATTTTAAAAATATAAATTTACCTATCGGGAAACCTGAGGGTTTGCCTGAAGGAGACTGGGTTCTCATTGATACCGGAAATGTTATAGTCCACCTTTTTCGTCCAGAGGTTCGGGATTTTTATAATCTAGAGAAGATGTGGGAAGCTGACTTAACAGAAAATTCCATTCAAAACGAGAGCTCAACGGCTGACCATTAATGAATATTATTATAATCGCGATAGGCAAAATTCGTTCGGGTCCAGAGAAAACTCTTATAGAAGATTATTCTCGAAGAATAAAATGGCCAATAGAGTTTCGCGAGGTTGAAGAAAAAAAGAAACTCAAGGGCTTAGAATTGAAAAAAAGGCAAGGAAATCTTCTTCTTAAACAATGCCCACCAGGGTCAAAAATTCTAGTATTGGATCAATGCGGCAAAAACTTTCCTAGTACGGAACTCGCCAATATTTTTAGAAACTGGCAAAGTAATAGAGTTAAACAAGTCTGTATTTTAATTGGTGGCGCTGATGGTGTTGATCAAGAGGTAAAAAAACAAGCAGATCTCCTATTGTCATTTGGCGAACTAACTTGGCCGCATTTGTTGGCACGCGTTATGCTCACCGAGCAAATTTACCGATCTCAGCAAATTATTAACGGGCATCCATATCATCGAGAATAGATAGAAACAAAGAATTGTGTATAAAAATCATTTAACGGATGTAATTTACGTTATAGTGTTCATATATTCGAAAAGGTAGCCTGTAAGTGAGTCTTATGTCAGCTAATAGCATATTACGACCAGTGATTCTTTGCGTTCTTGATGGTTGGGGTTGGCGGGCGGAACAATCCGAAAATGCAATCGCCCTAGCTGAGACGCCCGTTTTCAACCGAATGATAAAGGAATGTCCCAACGCCCTCTTAAAGACTTCAGGAATTGATGTGGGCTTGCCCGTTGGCCAAATGGGAAATTCTGAAGTTGGACATATGAATCTGGGTGCTGGGCGCGTCGTCAATCAGGACATCCAAAGAATAAATCAAGAACTTCAGGAGGGTAAACTTCAATACAACCCCATTATAGAGAAGCTAATAAGTCACAGCGGTACCTGCCATTTGATGGGTCTTTTATCACCGGGTGGGGTGCACTCTCATCAAGATCACATCCTCAAATTGGCAGATATATTGAATGATGCTGGAGTAAAGGTCGCTATCCATGCTTTTCTGGATGGGCGAGACACGCCCCCGAAAAGTGCACTACAATTTCTTACGGACTTTTGCGAAAAAATCTCTCAATTTGACTCGGTATCCATTGCCACAGTAACCGGTCGCTTTTATGCGATGGATCGTGATAATCGTTGGGACCGTGTCGAGAAAGCATATGATGCGATAGTTAGCGGGGAGGGAGAAAAAGCCAACAAACCAATTGATGCCATAAGAAAAGGCTATAACGAGAACCTTAGTGACGAATTTATTTTACCCACAATAATTGACCATTATGATGGGATGATGAATGGGGATACCTTATTAATGGCAAATTTCCGTTCTGATCGAGCGAGGGAAATTTTAACTGCGCTACTAGAACCAGATTTTTTACATTTCAAACGATCAAAAACTATCTCAATCAGTTTTGCGGCCGGCCTAGTCCAGTATTCAGAGACTCTAGATCATCTAATGTCATCAATATTTTTACCAGAAAAGCTTGATAATTTATTTGCACAAGTAATTTCCGATGCTGGTTTAAAACAATTTCGGATCGCCGAAACAGAAAAATATGCTCATGTTACATTTTTCTTTAATGGCGGAAATGAA
>DEBE01000070.1 GCA_002348425.1 Alphaproteobacteria bacterium UBA2964
AAGAAGTTTACCAACATCAATACTTGCAACAGAGGCCAATAATACTCCAAGAGCTGAGGGTGGAATAATCATAGCCAAACCACCTGTGCCGAGGATTGGACCCATTGACATCTTCCAGTTATAGCCCCGCTTCTGCATTTCAGGTACCATAAGAGATCCTAGCATTGCAGTATTGGCCATGCTGGACCCAGTTAGCGTTGAAAAGAGCGATCCACCTGCCACGGTGAGGAAACAGAGACGACCCCGCAATTTTCCAAAAATAACATCAAGCCCATCAAAAACCCTAATAGCGAGTCCAGTATGGAAAAACAGAGCCCCCATCATAATAAACATAGGCACAGGACCAAGGGTAAAGCGTGTTATCAATTGCGTAGAGTTATCCGCAATTTGTACCCAACCTGTGGTGGTACCCATAAAGATAACTACGCCAATAATGTTGGTTATAATAAATGTAAATGCAACGGGAACACCCATCGCCATGAAAAAAATGACCATCCCGATCAGGGTGGCGAGAGCCCAGTACCATTCCATCAGACGTTTTCCCGTTCTTCAATTGATTGACTGTACATATCGTCTAAACCGACCAAATACCTCAGGAACTCGATCACACACATAAAAAAACAAAGAGGCATAGGAACAAATAATATCCAAATTGGCACCTCATAGGTGCGCATATCAAGCTCGCCGGTCTGGACAGCTTCAACAAGCAATCCCATTAAGTGATAACCGTAGATGCAGCACCCTATGATGCAAAGAATGTAAACCAACTTCGCTACAATATATTTTATTTTTGGCGGTAAGAATTGTGTAACGGCGTCAATAAAAACGTGGCCCTTGATCCTCAACAGGTACGGCGCTGCCAACATTGTAAACCAAAGTAAAATGTATTCGAACATAGTCATTATAAATATGAATGGTTCGAGACCCGTAATTCGCATCAGAACATCAACAACAATTGAAACGAATGCAAAGAAGATCAAAACTCCTGACAGTCCCGCCATACCATATAGCAATTGATCATACAGTTTAGATATTGCTTCCACGGTACCCCCACCTGTTTAGTTCTAATTTCCTGTATTAAGGACGATTATCGAGTTAGACTCAACGTTTATAACTTAAAAATATTAAATAAATCTGGAAAATTTTCTGGAATCGTTGGAAATCTGCTTATTTTTAGATAAAATCTTGCCTCAAGTTGCCTACGGAGAAAAATGCCATGGATATTGAAGTCATCCCTCTGTCCTCATCGATCGGAGCTGAAATCCGTGGCGTAAATTTAAGTCAGCCTATTTCAGGGAAACTGCAGCACAAACTTTTGCAGATATGGCACAAACATCTAGTGCTCCTGTTTCGGGGTCAAAAACTTTCTGATAAAGAATTATGGAAGAGTGGCGATTGGATTGGCCAATTAGGCCGACGCTCAAGGCCTATAGAGCGAAGGCATGAGAATGATCCATATATCATGTTGGTTTCAAATATTAGAAAAAACGGAAAACCTATTGGCTCACTTCCCGATGGAGAAATGTGGTTTCATCATGATATGGCTTTCGTTGACGTGCCACACAAAGCAACATTTTTATATTCTATAGAAGTGCCCCAACACGGCGGAAATACAAAATTTGCGAATATGTATGATGCATTCGACCGACTACCTCACCAACTAAAAAAAACCCTCTCTGGGAAAAGAGTTTTGCAGTTATTTGATTACAAGGAAACCAGCCAACCTAATCTCGAGGAATTGCACAACGTGGAGCACGCTTGGCAACCAGCGATTATACAACACCCCGATACCGGTCGTAAGGCGCTATACATCAACCGACTAATGACGGCGACCATCGAGGGTATACCCCACGACGAAGCGCGCAAAATTATTGCAGAAGTATTATTTTATGCGGAACACCCGTCAATTATTTACGAGCATGTTTGGAAAACTGGTGATTTTTTAGTCTGGGACAACCGTTGTTCATCACATGCTAGAACAGATTTCTCGACTGCCGAAAGGCGTCTATTGAAGCGCGGCATGGTGGAAGGCGCGCCGCTCATCTCCGCATAAAAAGTTAAAAAACTACATTCAAGAAGATTATCCACCAGAAATTTTTAATGGGTTACAAGGTTAAGCCAAATTTATCGATGAAAATCGATTATTGACAAATATACCGCGGGCAGGTGAAGTGGCCTTCGTATTTGTAATACGTGATATTAAAATAAGTTCAAAGGGAGAACATCTATGAGTAATTTAAAAATGTCTAGTGTTGCTGCTGGCATTGCTGCTGCCGCTATGCTGGCAGGGTCTGCTGTAGAAGCTGCAAAGCTGACTGTGATGACTAGCCTGCATCGCGACCACGATCAGGTCGTTGCCTATTTTGATTTAATGCATAAACCAATGAACAAGGCCAAGGGTGCTGTTGTATTGCATTATAAAGGTGGACCGGAAGTTACGCCCAACCGCAAGCAAGGTGCTGCGCTGAAACGAGGTGTTATCGATCTTAAGTTTGGTCCAAGCGGATATGATATCGGATTAAATCCTTGCGCGAGACTTGTTTCGCTCTCTACACAGCCTCAAGCTGTTATCCGTAAAAATGGTGGCTGGGATGTAATGCAAAAGTGCTGGGGTGAAAGAATGAATGCCCGCATTCTCGCGCATCCGTTTTACAATTCTGGCAATTTTCACGTCTATCTAATAGATCCTCCTAATAAAAGCAAAAAGACCGGACTGAACCTTAAGGGTATTAAGATGCGTTCAACAGCGCTTTACCATGCTTTTTTCAAGGCAATGGGTGCTACGCCGATCAATATTTCTCCTGGGGACGTTTATACATCTCTAGAGCGTGGCCTCGTTAAGGGTTTGGCATGGCCGGAGGGCGGAATTTTTCGCTATGGCTGGACGAAGTACATCAAATATCGTATCGGACCCGGTTTCTGGCGTTCATCAACCATGGCAATCGTTAACCTCGACGCCTACAACAAAATGACAAAGAAGGAGCGTGATTATCTAGATGCTTGGGGTGAAAAGTTTGAGGTCGACAGCACTCCCTATATGCGTGCCTTAGCAGATAAAGATAATGCCAAGGTTTTCGGTGCAGGTGTTAAAGCCATTGACCTTCAAGGCGACTATGGTAAGGCTTTCACAAACACGGTAATGGGAGCCACTTGGGCCGTAGCTGAGAAGAAAATGCCAGCGAATTATTACCAAGAGTTGAAAAAGTATCTTCTCAAGTAACGACAAAACCATGCGGCTCTGCCGCAATATTATTAAAGGTGCACCACAAATGGTGCACCTTTTTTATTTTCAGACCCCGAGATATTGGTGTTGAATTTCTGACTGAGATAAAAGTTCGAGGGAGCTACCTGTCCAAACTACTTGGCCCTTTTCTATAATATAATGCCTATCAGCTATTCGTGTAAGAGTGCTGACATTCTTATCAACTACCAAAATTGCTTGTCCTTGTGCCTTGAGGTCTTCGAGACATTTCCAAATTTCTGCACGAATTTGTGGTGCCAACCCTTCAGTGGCCTCATCTAAAACAAGCAACTTGGGATTAGTCATTAAAGCACGGCCGATAGCCAGCATTTGCTGTTCGCCGCCCGACAGTTCATTACCCATGCCGTTTATCCGAGCCTCGAGGGCAGGAAATCTATCCAATACCTTTTCAAAGGTCCAAGGGTCCGGATTTTTGGAGAAATTTCTTGCGGTAGCCACCAGATTTTCGCGTACTGTTAAATTGGGAAAAATTTGACGCCCTTCCGGCACAAGACCAATACCCATCTTGGCAATAAGATGGGACGCTATTCCGGTAATATTTTTATCCTCAAAAATAATTTCCCCACTATAAGGAGCCAATAATCCCATTATCGACCGAATGGTGGTGGTCTTACCCATCCCATTTCGGCCCATTAGGGTCACCACTTCACCGGCTGCTACTTCCATTGACATTCCAAATAAAACCTGACTGGTTCCATAAGAAGTTTTTATGCTGTCAACTTTTAACAACATTTTATTTATTCCTCATCACCGAGATAAGCTGTGCGGACCTCGGGATTAGAACGAATTTCTTCCGGTGTCCCTGAAATGATAGAGCTTCCGTATACGAGTACCGTTATTTGGTCAGCCAACGCAAATACGGCGTTCATATCATGCTCAATCAATAAAAGTGTGTGATTTCCTTTTAGACCGTTAAGTATCTTCACCATCCTTTTGGATTCTTCAGTGCCCATTCCTGCCATTGGTTCATCCAGCAATAACATTTTTGGTTTACTCACAAGTGCCATCGCAATTTCAAGCTGTCGTTTTTCTCCATGCGAGAGATTGCGGGCTAAAACATCGGCCCTGAGATCGAGTCCTACGACCTCTAAAGCCTCCATCGCCGGGCGCACCAATCCAGGCTCCTGACTTACCGGACTCCAAAATTTGAATGAATGACCATCATGGGCTTGAATCGCTAGGGACACATTTTCCAACGTTGAAAACTCTTGAAATATGCTGGTTATTTGAAACGTTCTTGAAATTCCTTTGAGTGATCTTGCTGGCGCGCTCAGCCGGGTAATATCTTCCCCATCAAAAGTGATCCGACCACCATCCGATTTTAAGGCACCTGAGACCTGCGAAATCATCGTCGTTTTACCAGCGCCATTAGGACCTATTACCGCATGAATTTCCCCAGTATAAACCGACAATGAGAGGTTATTAGTCGCGAGTACTCCTCCAAAGCTTTTTTTAAGCTGGTCAATTTTTAATAACACCTCAGTCATTTTCGTTACCTGGTTTCTGTGCAAAATCCTGTCGTTTCTCCAAAAATCCCAGCAATCCACCTCTCGCAAATAAAACTACCAAAATGAGAAAAGGTCCGAATATTAGTTGCCAATATTCGGTTATTCCCGATAGCGCCTCTTCTAAAAGTATAAAAACAAGGGCTCCAACAATTGGTCCAGACAAGCTCCCCATACCGCCGAGCAAAACCATAATGATCAGATCTCCAGAGCGGGTCCAATGCATCATGTCAGGGTTAACAAAATCGGTATGATTGGCCAACAATGCTCCAGCTAGACCAGCCATAGCCCCTGCAATTACAAACGCTGTTAATTTATAACGAAAAGTGGGAAACCCTATTGCTTGCATTCTTGCTTCATTAGAACGTGCTCCCTGAATTACCATGCCAAAACGGGAAGCAACCAATCTCTTGCATAACCAAAGACATAGTATAAGCAAAATAAAGACTAGATAATAAAGGCTCGTTTTGTCACTCAGATCTATCAAACCATAAAAATTACTAGGCTCCAGGAGAGGCAAACCATCATCCCCGCCATACCGATCAAGGCTAACACCCAGAAAATACATCATTTGTGCTAAAGCCAGCGTGATCATAATAAAATAAACACCCCGGGTACGCAGGCTAATGGCACCAAAAATTATGGCAAAAATTGCGCTTATCATTATTGCTAATGGCCACTGGATATAACCGCTTACAATGTCATGTTCAGCGCAAATTCCTACGGTATAAGCCCCAATCCCTATAAAGACAGCATGGCCGAAGCTAATCATGCCACCATACCCCATGATCAAATTCAAACTTAGAGCCCCTATAGCCAAAATCATCATACGCCGCGCCAAATCAAGATAAAAAGGCACGTCAGTCAATGATGCTAGAACCGGCACTATAGCGAGTAGAAGAAATATCAGAATACAGAGTATGGTTTGACGGTTGACGTTAATCACTTAGCCGCTCCTAGCTGGGAATAAACCCTGCGGCCTGAAAAAGAGAACTGCAGCCATCAAAATATAAATCAACATTGAAGCGACGGCTGGCGCCGCCGTCTCTGCCGCATTGACAGGGAGAAACAGTTTAAAGAAGTCATCTAAAAATGACCGGCCCAGTATTTCAATCACACCGATAAGAAGAGCGCCTACAAAGGCGCCACGGATAGATCCTATTCCTCCAATTACAATGACCACTAAAACTTGAATAAGTATATTTTCGCCCATCCCTATAGTTGCTGCGAATATTGGGCCTGCCATAAGCCCGGCAAGAGCCGCGAGCGCTGCCCCTAATCCAAATACCAAAGTAAAAACGCGCTTGATATCCACTCCAAGAGCGCCAATCATTTCCCGATTAGATGCCCCGGCACGAATTAACATTCCGGTCCTTGTTTTAACCACTAAGATATAAAGAAAGGCTGCAACCAGCAGTCCAACGCCAATAACTACAATTCTATATACTGGCAAGGGAATGCCAAGCACGATGACCGATTGATTAAGTAAGTTAGGCAACGGCACTTCAATACCTGCGGGACCCCAGATCAAGCGCACAAACTCATTAAAAAATAGTATCATACCGAAAGTAGCAAGGACCTGATCCAGGTGACCGCGATCGTAAAGCCTTCTTAAAACTACAACTTCGAGAAAAACTCCAATCAAAAGTGTTGCGGGTAACGCAACAAATATACCTAACAAAAACGACTCCGAAGCTAAAGTCACTGTTGCGGCAATATACGCGCCCATCATATAGAGAGACCCATGGGCCAAGTTCATCATATCCATGATGCCAAAAACTAACGTTAGCCCAGCCGCTAATAGGAATAGCAAAATTCCATACTGTACACCGTTAAATAATTGTTCAAAGAGAAGGATGGGATCAATCATAAAAAAACCTAGCTTAACGCGAAACGGGGGCGCAAAAACGCCCCCGCCACAGAACTAATAATAACTCACCAAGTCTTTTTCATTTTACATTTACTAGCGTAAACATCCTGGTGTTTAGAATAAACTTTCTGAACAATTTTGGTTGTCCATTTTCCATTATTATCTTTGACAACTTCCCGAAGGAAAAAATCTTGAATGGGAAAATGGTTGTTTCCATAGACATATTTTCCCCGAACGGATCCATAATCAGCCTTCCTGAACGCCGCTCTCATACCATCCATATTTTTCAGGTTTCCTCCTACAGCTCGAACGGCACTATCAATTAACATAATTGAGTCATAGCTCTGGGCCCCGTAGTGAGAGGGATAACTACCAAATTTTTTTCTGTAATCTGAGACAAACCTTTTATTGACTGGCGTATTAAGATCGGGAGCCCAAAACTGGGTAGAAAATGTTCCCAATACATTTGTTAACTTAGCTTGCTGCAGCTTAGGTAGACTTAGGGAATCAACACTGAATACAGAATACAGTGGTGTCTTCGTCAGACCGGCTTGAGCATATTGCCGCATAAAAGCATTTGTGGCGCGCCCCGGGTAAAATATAAATACACCATCAGCCTTTGAAGCACGAGCTTTAGCTAGTTCAGCTGAAAAATCTAATTGGGTTGGCCACTTCGTTAGATCCTTTCCAAGAATTTTTCCTTTAAAGGTCCGTTCGACTCCGGCTACCATATCACGGCCAGCTGCATAGTTAGGGGCTATAACATAAAGGCTCTTGACACCTCGTTTATTTAATACCTCACCCATAGCCATGGGCACCTGATCATTCTGCCAAGAAGTTGAAAAAATATTTTTATGGCATAAGCGTCCCGCAATTTTTGAAGTCCCGGCATTAGAAATAATCAAAAATTTTCCTGCCTTTACAACACTGTTCCTTGACGCAAGAACAACATGCGACCAGATGAAACCGGAAACAATATCCACCTTATCCTTGTGTAATAGTTTCTCGGTCTTTTGTTTCCCGACCTCCGGTTTAACTTGATCGTCTTCAAAAATTACCTCTACTGGAATACCACCCATTTTATTGCCTAGGTGATCCAGCGCAATCCGCACGGAATTTCGCATATCTTTGCCGATAACACCCGGTCCACCAGAGAGGGTTGTTACAAACCCTATTTTAATTTTTTTTGCTTTTGTAGCCATTGCTTGAGGCGCTGTAATAGCCAGCGCTAGTGCCGCAGCACCGAAAATTATTGCCTTCTTCATTGTCGATCTCTCCCAAATTCAAAATTTATGGGATCATAAACGTCCCACCTAAAAAAACACTAGATACTAACCTATGGGTGCCAGCTGCCAACCTTCAATTTTCGCCGACTATGGATTTAACCCCTTCAAGGTTTTCTAGGCCTTTTTCTCTCATCAGGTTAATGAAATCAGCAATAAACCAATCAACCAATGCTGTCTTGAAAGACGGGCGGGCGCAAATTCGTTCAAACCACCCACCAACATTGGGTCTGTTGTCCAACAACCAACGCTGCTGAAGATGGACAACCCGATTAACATAAGGTGTGAATGCAACATCCGCCAAAGAATAGGAGTTTCCTGCTAACCATGAGCCATTGCTTAGAACCTCCTCCATATCATCCAACATTCTTACAATTCGTTGAATAGCCGGCTTGAAAAATTTAGACTCAACACCCTTCAAGACATTCTCAGTCATTCGTGCCCTTTTATTTGGATCCACATAGCCTTCAAGTGTGGTTCGTAATTGATCAGAGGTTTTACCTTCCATAAATTGATACCGAAATGCGATACAGGCACTGATAGTAGCGCTTGCGGCATGGAGCCCTTCATCGAGCTGTTTAACCCAAATTCTCATCCTTGCACACTCAAGCGGTGATGACGGCCGCAGAGAAGGCTCAGGAAATACAGTATCGAGATATTCATCGATGACAGCGGACTCATAGATTACCTTACCTTCATGAACTATTGTTGGGACAACTCCATTTGGGTTTAAAGCAATATATTCTGGGTTGTGTTGATCTCGTGCCCTTAAATTGAAATGGTGTGATTTGAATTCTCGTCCCTTTTCAGCAAGAGTAATCCGAACCTTTTGCGAACAAGTTGACATCCCATTGTGATACAATTCAATCATCTCTTATCCTTAACTTCTTCAACAAGCATTGCATGATTCTTCCTAACCCGAGAAAATCATTCAATCAATGTCGTAAAATACCGGAGAAAATATTATGATCCAACACATTCTCCCGAAAAATATAGTTGTAAATTATTTAAAATATGACCGGGTGGTAAATTGAGTAATGTTTAAATCGATGAATTCCCTACTGCTCTTTAAGATATCAACAATTACCTGCAAATATTTTAAGGAATTAACACTCAAAATAGGAAGATTATCAAAATGAAAACCGCAATCGTCAATATAAAGACCATTGTCACAGGGGACTGGAGAACCCCCTTTGCAGATGGCGACGCTATTCTCATGGAG
>DEBE01000103.1 GCA_002348425.1 Alphaproteobacteria bacterium UBA2964
TTCATTGGCTCGCCGTCTGGGTCACCCGTAACACTCATGATGCCGCCCATCGCCTGAATAAGGGGGTCATAACCAGGACGCTCGGCATAAGGCCCTGTTTGACCGAAACCAGTAATGGAACAATAAACCAGCCCAGGGTTGAGCTCCTTTAGGTCTTCATACCCCAGCCCATACCGAGTGAGATTTCCAAGTTTGAAGTTCTCTACCAGAACATCAGCCTTAGCCGCAAATTTTCTTATCAAATCTTGACCTTCGGATTTAGAAATATCAATTGCTACAGACTTTTTGTTACGGTTTGCGCCCATAAAATAGGCACTTTCGATAGTATCGTTACCCTTATCGTCTTTGAGAAAAGGAGGTCCAAAACGTCTCGTATCATCTCCGCTGTCAGGGCGCTCTACCTTTATGATTTCTGCCCCCATATCTCCAAGGGTTTGCGTGCAAAAAGGACCGGCCAGAATCCTAGTTAGGTCAAGTACACATATCCCATTAAGGGCACCAGCATTTTCTTCCATAGTCTATCCTGTACTCGTTTAACATATTTTTCCAAATGGTTAATAAGCTACGCAAACCTCAAGTGAAACCCCGTCACCATGTTGACACCGACATTACCTTATTTCACCCTATAATTAAATTTGTAACGATTAGAAAAAATTATGGATAAAATCGAGAAAAAGCTCGAAGCTTTAGACTTTCAACTTCCCAAGCCATTTGTATATCCGAGCCCTAACCGCACCGGCTGCGTTGTTACAGGTAATCTCGTCTTTATTTCTGGCCACCCGCCACCATTAGATTTTGGTGTAAGGGTGTATGGGAAAGTTGGGGATACCATTACAGAATCAGAAGCAGTGGAATCCGCGAGAGCTACCGCTCTCTGTATGCTTTCGTCTGTCAAACAAGAATTGGGGACGCTCGAACGAATTACGCGAGTAGTAAAAATTAACGGGATGGTTAATTCTGCTCCTGGATTTCAGAGACAATTTGCTGTTATAGACGGAGCATCCGATCTTTTATACGAGTTATTCGGACCTCATCGCGGTCAACACGCCCGCAGTGCGGTAGGCATGTTTGAATTACCACGTCAATTTTGTATGGAAATTGAGGGCATTATGCAGATCTCCAATTAATTCTTATATTCCACAACTTCGTGCCTCTGCTCTCCCAAACCATCAATTCCCATTTCAATTATATCGCCAACCCGCAACCATTTTGGAGGATCAAATCCCGCGGCAACCCCATGAGGAGAACCCGTCGTCAAAACATCCCCGGGATTAAGTGACATAAATTCACTGACATAGGATATGAGCTGAGAAACTCCGAATACCATGTCCGAGGTATGACCATCTTGGCGCATTTCATTATTAACCTTAGTCCAAATGCGTTTGGATTGGGGATCCCCGAATTCGTCCGCCGTGACGAGCCATGGTCCTAACGGTCCAAAAGTATCGGCACTTTTTCCTTTAGTAGTACCGCCAGACCTCTCTCGTTGAAAACCGCGTTCTGAGCCATCATTCATTATCGCGTACCCAGCGACGCATTCCAAGGCTTCAGATTCCGAGACATTGATTGCCTTTTGACCGATGATAACCGCAAGCTCAACTTCATAATCAAACTTTTTAGAAGTTTTGGGTTTTACCATAGCGTCATATGGCCCGGTAAGAGAGCTAATAGCCTTCACAAAGATCACCGGCTCCTTTGGGGGCGTATATCCCATTTCCAGAATATGGTTCATATAGTTTTGGCCGATCGCAACGATCTTTGGAATTCCGAATAGGGGAACGCCCAAACGCGGGTTCCCTGATACTTTTGGTAATGTTTCCACATCGATAGATAAAAGTGATTTAAGTCCTGAGGGTGAAATAATATTTGGCGTAATTTCATCAATCTCATTGGATAGGTCTCTGAGAATACCCCCACCGTCAATCAACCCAGGCTTTTCTATATGTTTTGCACCGTACCGTACCAACTTCATTTTCGATTCCTCATATCGTATTTTCATAACCGACCTTACTGTCACTTTATCGCAATATCGGAGTGTTATGAAAAAGAATAATTTAAAAAATTTTAATAAACATTCATAGCAAAGACCCAGGTTAACGATCTTGATGCAGTATTTAAGTTTTTCAGCTATGATAGGTATATGAAAACAAAAAGCACTACTGTTGCCAGCACCTGTTGGGAGTGCAGTACCCATTGCGGAGGTCTATTCACAACTGAACAAGGGCGCGTGACCAGCATTACGCCCAATATTAAACACCCTGCTTCAAGAGGGGCATTTTGTGTTAAGGGTCTGCGTGGATTACCAGAACTAACCTATCACCCGGATCGCATTTTAAGGCCAATGCGCCGAAAAGGGAAACGAGGACAAGGTAATTGGCAGACCATTACATGGGATAACGCACTTGATGAGATGTGCGAAAAATTTCTTATGGTTCAGAAACAATATGGGCCTTTATCGCTTTGTGGTGCCGTCAGCAATGCCCATTTTAGCCGTGGTGTCTCTCTAGCTCTTCTCATGCGTGCATTTGGATCGCCCAACTGGATGATGAACCAAGATTTATGTGGTGGTTGCCGTGCGTTATCTGACAAAATAACAGGACTAAATATAAATAATGGCGAAGATATTGATAACACTCAATGCGCATTGATAGTCGGCAGAAACCCGTCTGCTGCTGATCCAACGCAATGGCTTGCTATCAAACGGGCCAAAAAAAGAGGTGCAAAAATTATAACAATTGACCCTGCCCGCACCCAATCAGCCGTGATATCAGATCTCTGGCTTCAACCAAAATTGGGTACCGACGCTTCGATAGCCCTTGCTATGATGAACTGGATAATCTCTAACGACCTCTATGACCATGAATTTGTTAAAGACTGGTGCCATGGGTTCCAGGATCTTTGCACGCGCGTCAGAGAATATACACCGGAAATGGCAGCACAAATTAGTGGTGTAAAAGCACAGGATATAGTTACGGCTGCCCAGTGGTACGCGAAAGGTCCTTCGACCTTCATAAGTGGACATGGCATCGACGCCTTCAGCGCCGGCGTACAGACCTACCGTTCTTTCCACACCATGGTCGCTATTAGCGGCAACCTTGATCGCGTGGGAGGAAACCGTCGTATCAAAAAACCAGCTAACTTTACCAACTATATTGAGGTGCTTCATAAGCCGGAGTTCCGGCTGCCAATTGAAATCGAAGAAAAAACTATTGGTGCTGATCGCTTTCCTCTTTGGGCTGGCCCAAAAGGTTGGCAAACTGCCTGCCATAATCCATCGGTCATAAATGCTGTGTTAACCGACAAACCCTACCCGGTTCGTGCGATGTATGTAACTGGTGTGAACATCGCGGTTACCTATCCCAATACCAAAAAAACAATTAGAGCTCTCAAATCTCTCGACTATTTATGTGTTGGCACGCACATGATGACGCCGACGGCAGAATTTGCAGATTTAGTTTTACCAAAAACCACAGGCTTAGAGGACGAAGAAATTTCACTGGAAGCCAATGGTCCGTGCCTAAGTGTCGTTCAACCATCTCACCCGCCGCTTGGGGAAGCCAGAAGTGATTTTTGGATTGTAGGAGAAATAATTAAGCGGCTCGAGAGACGGGGGCATAGGCAAGCAAGAAGTTTTTTTCCTTGGAAAACAAAAAGGGAATTCAATAAATATCTTCTGGGAGACTCGGGTATTAACTACGATAAACTGTTGGAAAAAGGTTATTCAAGATTCGACTATGAACTAGGAAATTTTTCTCAAGATGGGTTTAGGACATCAACAGGGAAAATTGAACTATTTTCTGAAACCCTGAATGCTCTCGGCCTAGACCCACTGCCAAATTTTGTCGCAACTTCTGGTAACGCTGGAAATAGCGAATTAAATGAACAATTTCCCTTTTTACTTCTCACGGGTGCTCGAGAGAAAGCGTATCATCATTCACGATTTAGAGATCAGGCCTGGGCGCGCAAAGTGGCCCCTGACCCTTGGGTACAACTTCATCCTGACACTGCATCTCATATAGGGGTGAAAACGGATGACTGGATTTTAATAGAGACACCCGATAATCCAGGGAAATGTCGTCTGAAGGTAAAAGTGACAGATGAAACAATGAAAGGTATAGCGCGCACCGGAATGGGCTGGTGGTATCCTGAGGCTCCCGGCCCGGAGCACGGCGCCCTGGATATAAATGTTAATGCCGCACTTAGTTATGATGGGCCCAAAGATCCGGTAACTGGCTCATCTGATATACGCGGTATTCCTTGCCGCATTTTACCAGTTCAAGAAGTTACGGCCACAAAATAGGTATATAAAATACGAAAAGTGGGGAGTTCTGGCAGCTATACCTGATTTTCATGCCCATTAGAACAATCAGGCACCGAATGATAGGTGATGGCCTTCCCTATCTTTATCCAGTTTCTTTAGCACTTGAATACCCAAGTCACCAGATTAACCTCTTCTCGTTGACTATGATCTGGGATAATAAAATTACCCTGAATAACAATTGGAAGGTTAGAAATCACGTAGTAATCGGCCAAAACCATCTATTTGGTCCTTTACGCCAGCCTTACGCATTGACTCCCAGGCGATTGCTTGAAGAGACGTCATCACGCTCACATCAAATTCTTCTTCTAGGGGTTTGATCGCGTCAATTACGGTCCAATGTGGACACCCAAAATAAAGTGTATCTGCCTCAGGGTTTTCCATTATTGCTCTTCTTCCCCACTCCAATGCATAATTTGGCGGCAACTTTCCCAACTCAATCAAGCTATAACCACCGGAAAATACACCGCTAGTTTCAAGCCCAAAAAAATCATTCATGTGTTCCTCGTGACGTTTGTTTTGATCCTCTAAAAAGGGATGCACGATGCACACTTTTTTCGTATCTAGAGCCGAAAAGGCGTTTCTTTGAGCCATAGCTGAACAGGAAACCTTCACACCAATTTCCGTTTCTAGTTTTTTAATCAAGCGGTCAATAGCCTTATTGCCTTTGGAAATATTGATAGGCAATCCTCCGAGTAAAACTAGATCGGCACCAGCCTGCGCCATAGTATACGCGGCCTCAATTGATAATTGATAGCATTTTTCAAGATCATCCGGCGACCTTGTACCTAGGGGGAGAGTAATCATCATCAATGACACACCATCTGGCACAATCCGATACCAATCAACGGGATAAACTTCTGTTGTCACCGCCGCAACGGTATAGCCAATCCGAGCCCTATTCCCAATGATTTGATCCCTAAGCATTATTTTTTCCAAAGTTTATAGACCTTTTTTATTAGTGGACTATCAGGAATAATACACGAGACATGTCCAAGTTTTGAAGTATTTAAATTAGTAAGTGCGTCATCACAGCAGAATAAAAATGTATTAATATAAAAACAGAGAAAGGTTATTTAAATTTTTAACTTCGGTAAATTATTAACTATTACAGCACAAAAGTACCCAACAAAAGTTGCCATAGTATGCGGTGACGACAGGCTTAGTTTTATGGAGCTTGAAGATACTGCGAATAGTCTTGCAAACGGCCTAATTGAAATCGGGCTTAGTACTGGCGACCGGGTAGTCATAATGTTGCCCAACTGTCTTAATATTGCCATTAGCATGGCTGCTGTTGCAAAAGCCGGTGGGATTATCGTACCAGTTAGTGCCCGCCTGACCGGACAAGAAATCAAATACCTGATAGATGATTCAAATCCCTTCGCCGTAATCTATTCACCCGATTGTCGGGATGTAATTAAAGACCTTTCCGCAGCAAAAAACTTTATAAAAATCACCACTAATGTTGCTTTAAAAAATGAAATTAGTCTTAACCAAATAATCTCTAACCGCACCAGTAAACCACCACATCTCTCCGGAAAGCAGAATGAAGAAGCGCTGCTTTGCTATACATCAGGAACAACGGGGGAGCCCAAGGGTGTTATTTCAACACACCAAAACATTATTTTTGGTCAATGCTGGCTGGGCGCATTGGAGTGGGAACTTCACAGCACTGACAGAATGTTATGCATCACTCCTATGGCGCACCGTATTGGTATAGCACGGCTTGCGGGATGCTTCTCCCTAGGCTCAACATTAATTATCCAAGAAAAGTTTGATCCCTTGATGACGATAGACCTAATTGAAAAAGAAAACATCACTCATTTAGGGGTTGTCCCTACCATTGTCCGAATGCTTTTACCACAAATGGAAAAATATCCAGCTAAATGCAAAACCTTAAAGGGCATACTCGCAACCGGAGAAAGTTTCCCCATAATACTGAAAAAACGATTATTCACGGCCTTACCTGACTTACAATTGTATAGTTTTTACTCGCAAACCGAAGCGGGATTGGTCAGTTGTCTAAAACCAGAACAACAAGAAACCCACCCAGACTCTATTGGCCTACCCGCCAATGGGGTGGAAATTCGGATTGTCGATAGAAACCTTAAAGATGTACCTGTTGAGTCAACGGGCGAGATGCTTGTACGCTGCGGAAAACCAGGAGAAGCAACTGTTATGAAAAGGTATTTTAACAGACCGGACGATACGGATGCTGCATTTGTTGATGGCTGGCTTCGTACCGGTGATTTGGGTAGGCGTGACAAAGATGGTTACTTTTATTTCGTCGACCGTCTTAAAGATATGATTATAAGCGGCGGACTAAATATCTACTCAAGGGAAGTTGAAATTGCCTTGGAAAGCTATCCCGGCATATCCGAAGCCGCCGTTATCGGAGTACCAGATTCTTTGTTTGGAGAGACCGTAATGGCCTTTTTAACATGCAAAGAATTAACTTCGCCGCCCTCAAATAAGGAACTTGCGTTACATTGTCAGAAATTAATCGCCAGCTACAAGAAACCGCGTCACATTCACTTTTTGGACCAGTTACCTAGAAACCGTAACGGTAAAATAGCGAAAGCAGAACTCAGGACATTGTCGGAAGAAGTTTTAGACCTCTAAGGGAACCAACTCTAACCCTCTCGATATTCCTGTCTTACCTGTTTTTAGGTCAAACATAACCTGATCATAGCTTCCTGGTTTTGTCGTCCGAACGGTTATTGCCACCGATCTTGGGCTATTACCATTTTCAGCATGCGGAATGTGCGGCGGCACTATGTCCACGGTGCCTGCCGGTGCCTCCGACTTAATTTTTAATTTTAAATCTGCGTGATCGGTCTTGCTTCCATCATCTAAACGTTCATAAACATGCGTAACCTCTTCTCCGTAGAGAACGCCATATACTGTCCATGTGGGACCATGGTCATGGGCCATCGCAACATGTTTGGGCTCTCGCACTAGGCCGCCAACAAAAAAATCGTACTGGGGGTCGTGATGTAAAATGTATTCCCTTCCTTTTTTCCTTTCCCAACTTTTTGATGTATTGATAAACTCTTGATCCAAAATCAAACACTTGAGAATAGGCCGAACACCCTCCCAGTGTTTTACCTCTGGCAACCCCTTAGCAAAATGAACATGCATGTCCTCAATAAACTTATTGAACGCGTTATGTTTATATTTTTTCATTTAAAGCTTCCCCTTAAATCGAGTTTTATTTTCGTCAGATCAAATTTTTGTTAAAAATATATTCACCATCATTTCATAATAATTATAAATTAACCCGTTTCATACCATTTGGCGGATACCGGTCGCCATCAATCGATTTACCATGGAAAATTTTATCCAATCGAACCAAATTTTCACTTGTCAGTTTAACATCAGTAGCATCTAAATTTTCTGACAAATGCACTCGGCTTTTACAACCAGGAATAGGAAAAATATTTTCACCCTGCGCAAGCAACCAGGCCAAAGAAATTTGAGCAGCTGTTACGTCCATACTAGCGGCCAAATTTTCAAGCTGAGATACACATTCACGATTTTTTGTATAATTTTTTTCAAAAAATCTCGGAAACTTTCCTCGAATATCATCTTCCGATTGCGCGCCCGGTGAGTTGACGGCCCCCGCAAGAAAACCATAACCCAGAGGCGCATAGGCCATGAGTGCCATACCAAGGTTGGTACAGGTGTCATGGTGCCCTTTTTCAACATCTCGTGTCCATAAGGAGTATTCGAATTGCAGTGAGACAAGTGGATGTACTTTTGATGCCCTGCGGATGGTGTCAGGCGCAGCCTCCGATAAACCCACAAAGCGTACCTTTCCCTCTTCCACTAGCCTTTTAATTGCTCCGACCGATTCTTCAATTGGAATGGAAGGGTCTACCCGCGATTGACACAAAGTATCGATGTACTCAACACCAAGATTTTTTAGACTTACCTCACATATTTCTCTTAATCTGGTGGGGGCGCCGCTACCCGCTGCAATGCTGCGGTCATTTTCATCCCTAATTGTACCGGTCTTGGTATGAATAAAAACTTGGTCACGCCTTCCCTTTATTGCTTTTCCTATAATCTCATGATTGTGCCCAGCCCCGTAACGGGCAGAGGTATCAATCAGATTAACACCACGCTCCATTGCTGCGTGTATTGTTGCTATAGATTCTCTGTCATCAGCTACCCCGTAAGCTCCCGACATACTGAAACAGCCAAGGCCTATACGGGATAATTTTATTCCAGAGTTGCCAAAATTCCGATATTGCATTTCAACACCTTATTTCAGGGGTAGTCTTCTGCCGCAAGCCACTCTCTTGGCACTATTTTATTTGATTCTTCGCCCTTCATTTTATTGTATATCACCGAGCCGGCCGCAGCGAATTGCATACCTAAACCGGTGTTATTTTTGTAATACACTATATTATCTTCTGTTTGCTTTACTGTGGTTTTTCCGGTACACAGTTCGCCCAGTTCAATAACTCTTTCTCTTTGAACTTCACCGCTTTCGATAAGGTCGAGAAGTTCGGTTTGCCGATTAGATACAACACTATCCCAATCATTAATGATGATATCCGATGATCGAATAAAAGTTGTTTCGTCAACTTCGTGGCGCTTTAGGGTGACGTCAGAGTTTGCTACAGAAATAACCATCTGACCGGGTTTCAGCATGTTTCCGTCGAAGGTCGGTTTCGTGGAATTTGTCATTGAGCAAACAATATCAACGCCCGCAAGAACCTCCTCGGGACTCTTCACAGGTATAATTTCTACACCCGGCAACGAAACCTCATTTGGAAAGGCCTCACGGTTTCGCCGCGTTGGGCTATAGACCTTAACACGTTTAATGGACGGGCGGGCTGTGCAAATTGCTTCGCAATTCGCCCTAGCCTGACGACCTGTCCCAAATAGACCCAGTTCACTTACATCCTCGCGCGCTACCTTGTCGACAGCGACGCCAGTGGTAGCTCCAACGCGAATACCACTCAATTGAGACTCATGCATAAATGCAACTGGTTCAGCATTGTTGAGATCATATAGAATTATCACCGTCCAATTTGCAGAATCAGGACTGCTGGTTGTCTTTCTTCCGGGTGCGCTATTTTTAGCTAGCATATTGGAGCCGGCACGAACGCACGCCATACCATAACTTGGAACCGCGCCTATATGAACATTAGCAAAATACTCTCTATCCGGGTCATTTGGGGCTTCCACTCTATACCTTAGGCGAGGCAAAGTTTTTGCCTTCCCTTTCGCGAAGTCACCGAAGCATACATCCATGGCTTCGATGCATTCAGCCATGGTTAAATGCGTTCTAACGTCGTCGTCACTAATTATTATAGCCACTCTTTTCTCCCTAGTTTAATTTCTGGTTTATAAATACAAATAGCTTAAATTAATCAAATTCTCCAACAGGATAATGAACACGATGACGATCACCATAAAAAAACTTTCTAAAGCAGCCGGAGCCGAGGTGGTAGGCCTGAATTTAAAGTCAAACCTTACTCCTGACGTTAAAAATAAGCTGACAAAGGCATGGCATGATCACATGGTTTTATTAGTTCGGGGACAAAAAATTTCTAAAATAGAGCAAGAGAAATTTTGCCGGGTATTCGGTGAGATTGCAGGATTAAAGTCCAAAAACTCAAATGAAAAATTTTTATATGTCACCAATAAAGAAGACCCCAACAATACAACTGCAGTCCAACTTGGGGAAATGATGTTTCACCATGATCAGGCCTACGCGGAAAACCCATGCAAAGCTTCGACCTTATATTCTATCGAGGTGCCGGATGTTGGCGGTAACACCTGTTTTTCCAATTGCTGTGCAGCTTATGATCAACTCACTGACTATTGGAAACAGAGGTTGGAAGGAAAAACTGCTCTAAACTACTTCAATTATGATACCAACCCTAGCCTACGTCCGGATAAAATAGACCCCGAAGCACCCCAGTATTCGCACCCGATAATCCGAACGCACCCGGAGACTGGACGAAAATCTATTTACGTAAGTCGCTTAATGACAATAAAAATTAATCAGGTAGACGAAAAAGAAAGTGATGAAATTCTTAATTATCTTTTCGATTTAACTGAGCATTTTGAAAATGTTTATGAACATGTTTGGCAAGCAAATGATCTCGTACTCTGGGATAATCGCTGCACGGCTCACGCACGAAAATCGTACGATCCGGAGAAGCGGCGGCTCCTTAGGAGAATGACTATCACCGATGAAAACCCTGTCTCCTAGGTTCTTTCGATGGGATGAATTTGGAAACTATACAGATCTTTGGTCGACGAAACCATTTTGAGTTTATTGGAATTCGTACCGGGAAGTTCCAAACTGAGAAGCCCTACAACAAACACAGAAAATAGCAACTTGTCGGTTAATTTATCGAAAGGTAGCCTGTAAAGTCATTACAAAGATGATAAATTAACAGATATCATGTCTACAAATTTAATAGGGAAATCGATACGTCGTAACGAAGATCATCGACGTCTTACAGGTAAAGGTGAATTTAGCGACGACTTTAACCTTCCTAATCAGGCATACGCCCACTTTATTCGGTCCCCACATGCCTTCGCGGTAATTAAGTCAATCAATGCTGATAGAGCGCTTAAACTAGATGGTGTGCTTGGGTTTTTTACCGGCGAGGATTGGTTGGCGGATGGACACGGCCCAATTCCCCATAGCCCGATCCCTTCCGGAGGGGACGGACTCGGCATGAATAAATTGAAGTGGTCTGAAGTTTTCCTGGGAATAAATTATCCTTTAGCAATAGAAAAACCTCGATTTGTCGGCGAACCCGTGGCCATGCTGATCGCCGAAACAGCAGAACTTGCCGCTGACGCGGCTGAACTGGTGGAAATCAAATACAAAGTGCTTCCATCAGTGACAGCTACAGAAGCTGCAACAAAAGATGATGCTCCCTTAGTTTGGGAAGAAAACCTTGAAAATATTTGTCTAGATACCACTTTTGGTGATTGTGAGAGCACCGAAACTGCATTTTCCAATGCTTTCCACATCACGAGTATGAAATTTCGTATAACGCGAAATACCGGTGTACCTATGGAGCCAAGGGCCGGGCTGGGTAACTATGATCCGCGCACTGGTCTTTTAACCCTTTTCGCCGGGGGAGGAGGTGCAGTAAGATATAAAAAGGAATTAATTAAAATCTTTAGTTTAGAGCCCGAGAAAATCAGGGTCGTAACCAAGGATGTGGGCGGTAATTTTGGAACGAGAAACCGCCTTTTTCCTGAATACCCGCTTGTTATGTGGGCAGCAAAACGATTAGGGCGCCCGGTCAAGAATACTACAACCCGAACGGAGTGTTTTCTTACTGATTTTCAAGGTCGTGACTTGGTAACTTCTCTGTCCCTCGCATTGGATAAAGAAGGAAACTTTCTTGCCATGAAAGCAGATAACCTATCCAACATTGGCGCCTATACACTCTCTTTCACTCCACTGTCAAAGGGGGCTGAAATTGTTACTGGAGGATATGCGATACCAACTGCCTGTGTGCATGCACGAGGAGTTTTTAGTCATTCTGTCCCGACCAACCCATATCGTAGCGCCGGAAGGCCCGAGGTCATTTATGCTTTGGAGCGTTTAGTAGACACTGCCGCAAACGAGATGAATATTGACCGTGTGGAAATCAGGCGTCGTAACTTAGTCCGGAGTTGCTCAATGCCTTTTGCTAACCCGCTCGGTATGAATTATGACAGCGGGGAATACCATTACTGCCTAGAAAGAGCCTTGACGCTCTCTGAATATGCCAGTTTCAATGATCGAAAGGAACAATCTCAAACCAAAGGTTTAAACCGAGGGCTAGGCATCTGTTGCTATATCGAAAGCTCTTCTGGGGCTCCCCAGGAGCGAGCAGAGATTTCTTTTACAAAAAACAACGAAATTGAAGTGATTATTGGAACCCAAGATAGTGGTCAGGGACACGAAACAAGCTTCTGTCAAGTTGCAGCAGAATGGCTTGGTGTGCCTTTTGAAAAGGTAAAATTGCTCCAGGGGGATACTTCATTTGTGTCAGTTGGAGGTGGCTCACATTCCGGTCGTTCGATGAGGATGGCAGGCACTGTCATTGTAATGGCTGCGGAAAAACTGATTGAAAAAGGCAAAAAAATTGCCTCATATATCTTGGAAACTGCTTTTACCGACATAGAGTTTAATAATGGAATCTTCCAGGTTGTAGGCACAGACCGCCGAATAGACTGGTTTGAATTAGCTAAGAAAATTCGAGAAACAACAAACTTACCTCACGAACTGAGTGACGGGCTAAAAGAAAACGCGGAAAATTATATGCGTGAACCCGCTTTTCCCTATGGTACTCATATTTGTGAGGTTGAAATTGATCCAGAAACGGGAGCAATTTCCTTGGATCGGTATACTGCAGTTGACGATGTCGGGCGCGTTATAAACCCGACCATTGTCGCGGGTCAAATTCAGGGTGGTGTCGTACAAGGGGCCAGTGAAGCGCTTTTCGAGGACTTCATTTTTGATCCAGAAAATGGACAGCCACTTGCAGCAACACTAATGGATTACGCTATACCGCTAGCATCTGATATGCCCTTCTTCAAAACCGAATGTCATGAAGTTTTGACACTTAAGAACCCCCTTGGCATTCGTTCTGCGGGTGAAGCTGGAACAACACCGGCCCTGGGCACCATACTCAATGGTATCGTAGATGCTCTAAAATCTTATGGTATAAAGGATATCGAGATGCCAGCATCACCACACAACATTTGGAAAGCAATTCATAGCCATTATAAAATAAATAAACATCAAACAGGAAATTAAAATAATCTCACAGCATTAGATTAAAACTCATCTTTATGTTAGAGGTATAAACAATTAATCGAAAAGAGAGGTCGCACGAGGATATGGGCGCAAATTCACAATTATTAAAACTTCCGGTCGGAGAATGTACTGTGACGCGCAAAGGCGCTGGCCAACAACTGTTGCTTCTTCATGGCGGCGGGGGTTCGATCGCCGACCACCCAGTCGTTGATCAGTTAGCTGAAACATTTGACGTAATAGCGCCTACTCACCCAGGTTTTAATGGGACTAAAGTCCCAGAACATTTTGATGGTATGCCCGAATTGACACATTTTTACCTTGATGTGCTGGATGAATTGAAAATCGAAAATGCCGTATTGATGGGTATTTCAATGGGGGGCTGGCTAGCAGCAGAACTCGCATCAATAAATAGCAAACCATTTTCAAAATTAATTATGGTCGATGCGGTCGGTGTAAAAATTGGAGGACCAACGGATCGCGATATTGTTGATGTGTTTGGCATCCCGCCAGATCAAGCAACAAAGTTAATGTATCATGACCCGAAAAACGCTCGGGATATGAGTAACCTTTCAGACAAAGAGGTACAGGATGTGGCGGCCAATCGAATAGCACTCGGTCTTTACACTTGGGAACCCTATATGCATAACCCGAAATTACCCCAACGTTTACACCGCATCAAATTGCCAACTCTTTTTCTGTGGGGAGAAAGTGACGGCCTCGTTACTCCTGCTTATGGAAAATCTTATGCTGATTTAATCCCTGGGGCCAAGTTTGTTCTAATCCCGGAGGCGGGACACTCACCTTATGCTGAACAAACCGAACGGTTTGTCCGCGAAGTTTTAGCTTTTACAAATTAACGGATAAAAAAATGAGAACTTATTGGTTTACAGAGGACGCATACCCTGACCTTCCCCCTCAAGACGACTATGAATCTATACGCGTTAATTTACCAAATTCCAACTTTGACCCGCAAAGAGGTCATGAGCTCTATAACTGGTATCTTGATTTATGGTGTATGGCCGAAAGTTACGGCCTCGATATAATGAATAATGAACACCATCAGACAGCAACTTGCATGGTTCCTGCCGCTCCCTTGATGCTGGCCATTCTGGCTCGCGAGACAAAATCAGCACGATTATTGATTTTAGGTAACCCGATTGCAAATCGTCGCAACCCTATTCGGGTCGCTGAGGAAATGGCTTTGATTGATGTAATTTCAAAAGGAAGGTTGGAATGCGGTTTTGTGCGGGGCGTGCCTTATGAAGCAGCACCGGCAAACCGGACCCCCCTCCGCGGGAGCCAAAGGCTTTGGGAAGCCCATGATATGATCATGAAGGCTTGGACCACTCACGATGGCCCTTTCAATTATGAGGGTCGTTGGTTTCAAGGAAGACAAATCAATATTTGGCCAAGACCATACCAACAACCAGCACCACCTGTCTGGGTGACCATGGGCGGGCGGAACAGCACTACACCCGTTGCAAAGCATAAGCATGTCGGTGCCGTTTTTCTTGCAGGCTATCCACGAATTCGTGAAATTTTCGACGGATATCGAGAAGATTATTTGCAAATGCATGGAGAACATGCTCCTTTCGATCGTTTAGGTTATTTGGCCCTGATTTATGTTGGTGAAAATGAAAAAAAGGCACGGGAAGGTGCTGAAAAACTCTTGTGGTATATGAGCGCCAACAAGGTTCCGGGATACTGGTCAAATCCTCCAGGCTACCATCCACCTCAGGTAGCGGCGCAAATTATGAAAGGCGCTAGAGGGGGTGCGGGAATACCGCTAACGGCAACACTTGATGACCAAATGGCGAGAGGAAATGTTTTTGCTGGAACCCCGGATCAAGTCTACGAACAAGCTAAAAATTTCTGGGAATATTCGGGTGGTTTTGGCAACATGCTGATGATGGGCCAGGCAGGATTTCTAACTCATGAGGAAACTGAAACATCGATGAGGCTTTATGCTGAAGAAGTATTTCCACGACTGAAAGAGTTAGAGGCCTCTACCACTCCCGCTGAGGCCTGGGAAAAATCTAAGGCAATGAAGCAACGCGATAATATACCTTTGGATGGTTTTGCACTGGAATTCGTTCGATAATTTTATTTAGTAAAGATTTTTAAAATAAATCGAAATATTCCTTATGTTCCCAGTCGTTTGGCTCTGACAAGAAACGGGCAATTTCCGCTTCCTTGATAGCAACGATGTAGTTTATAAAATCATTGCCGAGTGCCTCCCGAAATGTCGTGCTTTTTCGAAGAGCGGCTAACGCATCAACAAGGCTCGCAGGCAATGTGGGCTTGCCTTCCTCTTGATAGGGGGTAGACGAAGGCAGGCCTGGATCTATTGCATTTTCAATGCCATCCAGACCAGAAATAATCTGTGATACAAAATACAGATATGGATTAGCTGCCGGATCACCAACCCTATTCTCAATTCGTGTCCCCGGGTCATCAAATCCACCAATAGACCTAATCATTGCTCCACGATTGTCTCGTGACCAAACAGTCCGATCCGGAGCAAGAGTAAAAGGCTTGTAGCGCTTATACCCGTTGATTGTCGGCGTTGTGAATACTGAAGCCGCTTTTGCATTCTCGAGTAATCCGCCTACGTAATTTAAACCAAGTGGGGATAACTCGGTATCATTTTCAGGTACAAATAAGTTTTTACCTGTTTTTATATCCCATAAAGACTGATGCAGATGCCAACCGCTAGAGAAGAGATTGGGCAAGTTGGGACGGCACATAAAGGTCGCGTGATAACCCTGACGGCGGCATATTTGCTTCACAGCATTTTTAAATTGAACCACGGCATCTGCCGCTTCCACGGGTTCCATAGGATGAAATGTGACCTCAACCTGGCTAGGACCAAATTCTACTTCAGTTGAACGCAACGGTAACCCCATTTCTAAAATCATTTTCCGGATCAAAGACATTATTGTTTCATGCTGATCCCCACGGATTTCTGTAAGATACTGGAAACCATGAGATACAAGATCAACGGATGGCGGAAGACCCGGCTGTCCGGCATCTTCCGGACGAATTGGCTCAGGTCTTAGTTGAAACAAATGAAATTCGAGCTCCAGTCCCAACTTAAGTTTATAGCCCAGTCCCGACATACTTTTCACCGCTTGCTGCAACAGCGCCCTAGTAGAAAACGGAACTGGTTCGCCATTGGGAAAATATATATCACAAAGGAGCCAACCTGTCTTCTCGGCCCAGGGCAATACCTTGAAAGTTTCAGGATCGGGTACCATCACAAAATCGCCGGCTCCAGTCATAGCCTCTAACCCGAAACCTCCTCCATCTGTCCATATGGGATAAACTGTCTTATGTGAGGTGTCCTTGGCTAAAAGGGTAGTTGTCATTGTAATTCCGCTTGTCATCACGGATAAAAGGTCACTGGCTACAATACTTTTTCCCCGAAGGATGCCGTGTTGATCAGAGAATGATAAACGAATAACCTCTAGTTTTTCTTCCTCTACAATCCCAACAACTTCCGCGATTTTTTCTTTTTGCAAATCTGTCAGTAAATCAAACTTTTCTGCAAATCTGACCCTCCCATGAGATACATCATTAGCCATTAATCAATACTCGCCCACGGAGAACGATCTCGTCTTGCACAATCATAGTCATACCAGCATTTATCCAAATTATTCCTTGTGCCAATAGTATCTACGGCTATGGGACCAGTCATATCCTGTTCCAATGACGTAGTTGACGTCACCTCACCTCTTTCTAAAACATTTATCTTTTCGATTAGCAGTTTTCGATAGGCAATAATTGCTTTATCTGTTGACCCAAGATGCTCTTGGCTCCGATTGAAGATACTGCCTGGGGATTCAACAGCCCAATTATCATGGACATTAATGTCAAGGCCCATTCCAGTATATGTAAGGGTTTCCTGTTCCTTAGGATTGTAACCCCAGTCATTTGATCTATTTCGTATTGGTCGATAATCGGGCAAACTATAAAGTTCTCGTCTCTGGTTTCGCATAGCAATTTTATCAACTTTATTTTCAAATGCAGTAAAGATTGCATACCAGTAACATTCTCGATCATTTATTGGGACATGCCACTGGCTAATAGTCATATCATTACTCATCGGTATTACTATAGCATTAGGAAAGGCAAGATTAGTAACCCTGACGTGCACACCAAAATTACCAAGATCTCGTAACGTTTTTATCCGAAAACCAGAGTTGGTGTTTTCGATTTTAATCTCTGGGCTTACCGCCTCGCGCAACAGTTTAGTTACAGGGACCTCCGCGGTAGCATCTCTGAACTGAAGTCCATAACCCTCATCTGGTTTTTCATCCTCAAAAAATCGGTGTAAAAAAGAGGCATGTGCGGGGTCAATGCCAACCTCCAGAGCCTGAAGCCAATTCGCATCAATGTGACCTTTAAAAGCGAAGGTATATTCCTCCGGCGCAATAAAACAATCGAAGGAAGGCAATGGCGGAGGTTCAGATGCTCCAAGGTAGGCAAAAATAATCCCTCCACGCTCTATACATGGATACGCCTTGTGCTGGATTTTTTCATGAAATTTACTTCCCGGCGGTTCCGCAGGCTGTTCCAGACAATGTCCCTTTGAATCAAACAACCAGCCATGAAATGGACACCGGATACCGCCATCTTCCAAGCGTCCGAATTTTAGATCTGCGCCACGATGTGGACAATTTCTACCAATTAATGCGTAACCATTATTTTCATCCCGAAATAGAACGAGATGTTCACCTAATAATTCAACAGCAACTGCTGGTCTTTCTCCAGATAACTCCTCAACCAGCGCCGCGGGCTGCCAGTATCTGCGCAGAAGCTCTCCTGCCGGGGTCCCAGGTTCTGTAATTGTCACTCTAATATTTTGTTCTTCGCTTAACATTCGCGCAGGCTAGAGGGGACAGACAGTATGTGCAAGTTCCTACAGGCATCGCTTGTAAAATAAACAGATGCTTTGTAGCATGCGATTAGCCTAAAAATAATTATAATAATTAATTCAGGAAACTATCCTAAGTGGAAATAGTACGGAGTTATATCCTCCCGGTCATCCGAGCCTTTTTAGGATCACTACTTATCGCGAGTGTATTCCTAATTGTCGCGAATGCCATTGGAAGGTATTTATTTCTCGCCCCCATTATTTGGGCTGAGGAAATACTTGGGTATGTTCTCGTTTGGGCCGTTTATTTGGGTGGCGTCCTTGTCACATGGGATGGCGGTCACCTCAAAATGGATCTCCTGTCACGCACGTTGCCGTTTATTCCCAAAACTATAGTAAATGGTATTTCGGTTTTCGTTTTCATTTTTATAGGGGGATTAATTGTTTACCAGTCTTGGTTTGCAATCGCTGAGCTAACACATGTCAGTCTTGTTGCTGAAGTGCCCATGAACCTTATGCATTCAATAATTCCTACTTCCTTTGTATTTATTATTTTCTGCATCCTGTTGCGCCTTCGTAAAAATTTAACGGGAACACTTGAAAGCGAGGCAGAACAAGTAGAAGCACTTCGTGAAGCGGCAGCTGCTGCAGAACGTGCAGGTAAAACGGTTTCGAAGGAATAAATTTATGGAAATGTTTCTTGTCATGGGCGTTTTGCCAATCATCCTTCTTGTCCTAGGTTTTCCTATTTTTGTAATCCTTATGGTCTCATCTGTTATCACCATCCTCTTTATAATGGACTTGCCGATAACCATGGTTCAAATCGAACTTTTTGGCAGTGTAGACAATTATAAACTCATAGCGGTCCCGTTTTTTATTTTTGCAGGGGCCATCATGGCGCAAGGAGGAATTTCTCAACGACTTGTTGAATGGGTTGTTTCCCTGATGGGCGCAATCCGCGGCAGCATTGCCCTGACTACTGTAGGCGCTTGCACCATCTTTGGAGCAATATCGGGGTCCAGCCCTGCTACGGTTGCGGCTATTGGAGGCATGTTGTTTCCATCACTTCGAGAAAAAGGTTATCCTGAAAAGTTTGCTAGTGGTCTTTTAGCATCATCAGGCGCGATTGCCGGTATTATACCGCCATCAATTGCCATGATTTTATATGGTGCAGCAGCGGAAGAATCCGTTAGGCACTTGTTTATAGCCGGAGTCCTCCCTGGTCTATTTATCGCTTTCTGTATGGGTGTTTATATATATTTTTATGCCCGAAAACGCGACATTCGCGAAGGTACTAGGTTTGAAGTTAAGCGCGTAGCGCGCAGTACTAAAGCGGGGGCATGGGCCCTAGGCACACCACTGATCATCCTTGGCGGTATTTATGCTGGAATATTTTCTCCCACAGAGGCGGCCGGCGTTTCATGCCTATATGCCGTTATTGTAGCAATGTGGGTATATCGTGATATGAACCTCACCGGCCTGTGGAAAGTTACAATAGAGTCGGTATACCTAACCGCACAGGTGTTAATTATTGTCGGTGCTGCGACCTTGTTTTCGCGCCTACTGACTATCGCCGGAGTTCCCCAGGAAATGGTTAGCTGGATTCATAACCTCGGTTTGCAACCTTGGATGGTTCTTCTGATTATCAACATTTTTTTATTAGCGGTCGGTTGTGTTCTAGATCCGGCTTCAGCAATTTTGGTTTTAGCACCCATACTGAAACCTGTAATCATTGCGGCGGGCATTGATCCTATTCACTTTGGTATCATCATGACAGTGAACGTCAGTATTGGAATGTTCACTCCACCCTTTGGTCTTAATATATTTGTTACCCAGGCACTCTTCCGAGTTCCGCTTTCTAGTCTTTACCCGGGGCTCGTTCCCTTTATCATTATCAATATAATCGCGTTAGGCGTAATTTCTTATTGGCCAGACCTTTCACTTGTTCTTGTCCGGCTTTTAGGCTGAAATACTAACTGAGAAAACTATAAGTCGTTAAGAAACGGCTAAAACAAAAGAGGAAAAATTATAATGAAAATTAAAACTATCCTAGTCTGCACTGCCGCAGCCACTATGCTTTCATCGGGGATGGCTTACGCACAACATAAGATGAATGTTGGTATGGTTACCATCAATGACCCTCAACATGCTTTCGCAAAGCACTACGCCAAATTAATTAACAAACGTAGTGGTGGTAAAATTAATGCGAAAGTATTTCCAGCTGGCCAGCTGGGAAAAATTCCGCGCCAGTTGGAAAACCTTAAAATCGGTGCGCAGGCTGCTTTTGCCTCCCCACCGGGGTTTTTAGCAGGTATGAACCTTGCATTTCAGGCGCCCGATGCACCAGGAAAATATAAAAATTTTTGGCATGCTCACAATGCCTTTACTACCCCAAAATTTCGAGACAAGTTTCTTAAACTTGCCGACAAACACGGAATCATTGGGGTGTCAATCTATAACTACGGACCGTCATCAATCGCATCTCGTAAGCCCATCCGAACTCTGGCAGACCTTAAAGGTTTGAAAGTCCGAGTTCTTGCAACAAAGATGGAAAGTAAACTTGCAAAGGTTTTGGGTATGACAGGCGTGCCAATGCCATACTTGGAAGTACTGCCGGCCCTGCAAAGAAAAACGATTGATGCCTGTCGGAGCTCCATTGTGGTAATGGGTGCATCAAAATTTTATACAACTACTAAATCAATCACCTTAATAGAGTCCGGGATGATCCCGAGCGCCCTTTTCATTTCCAAAAGGTGGATGAAAAAGCTGTCCAGTGACCTGCAAAAACTGGTTATAAAAACCGGTCGCGATGCAGAGGCTTTTGCCGGCAAGTATGCTTACGATGCAAATAAAAAAGCAGAAGCCCTTTGGAAGAAAAATGGAGCTGAGGTAATCCGTTTGTCATCAACTGATCAAGCGACGGTCATTAAACGTCTAGCACCACTTGGTGATGAGTTTCTTGGAGGCAATCCAAAAACTCAAAAAATGTATAATATTTTACAAGGAGTGCTAAAGACCGCTTCAACAAAGGCACCTTAATAATTTTACTAATATGTTAAAAGTACTGGCGGGCCAGGCTTATTAGCCTGGCCCTTCTGCGTTTATTTATCGAAAGTAGGCTCTAATGAGTGTGGATAGAATATTTGATTATATAATTATTGGCGCCGGGTCCGCGGGCTGTACTCTAGCTAACAGGCTTTCTGAAGATGAAGATGCAACTATATTACTAGTCGAAGCCGGCGGCTCAGACCGCGACCCTCTTATTCAAGTTCCACTGGGCTGGGGGAAAATACTATTTAACCGGTTACACGACTGGGGTTATTTTACAGAGCCAGAACCTGCGTTAAACAACAGAGAAATTGAATGCGCTCGAGGGAGAGTGATAGGAGGTTCCTCATCCATTAACGCCATGGCTTACGTTCGATGTCATCCTAAGGACTTTGACCGTTGGGAGAATTTAGGCTTAAAGGGCTGGTCTTACGCTCATGCCTTGCCATATTTTAAGAAATCAGAAGATTGGCAATATGGCGAAACAGAAATTCGTGGAAGCGGAGGACCATTAACCACGATAAAGAATATTTACCCTGACCCGTTAAAAGAAGCATGGCTTGAAGCGGGATTGTCTGCCGGCTACCCCGTTACCGAGGACTACAACACAAAGAACGAGGGTTTTTGCGTAATGCAGTCGACTATTCGCAGGGGACGAAGGTGCAGTGCAGCGGCAGCCTACCTTCACCCGGCAGCAAAAAGACCAAATATTACGATTCTTCAAAAATCGACTGTTACCAAAATTTTGATAGAGAAGAAGCGAGCCACGGGGATTACTTATTTAAATAAAAGACAAGTTGGAACTGCACTCGCAAACAAGGAAATAATTTTATCAGGTGGGGTAATAAACTCGCCACAATTACTAATGCTGTCAGGAATTGGGAGCCCTGAACACCTGAATGAACACAATATCGAATGTGTAAATTCATTACCTGGTGTAGGCCAAAACTTGCAAGATCATATCGGCGTTGGAATTGAATTCGAAAGAACTCACGATGGTCCATTTGTTGGGCGATTGCGTTACGATCGAATTGCACTCGCAATGCTTAGAGCTTATTTCTTTGGCAAAGGTTTTGGAACCGAAATGCCGGGACCCATAATGGCTTTTTTGAAAAGCGATGAAGCTCTTGACCAACCAGATATTCAGCTATTAACAAGGTTTATCCCGCCAGAGTCACAACCCTGGTTTCCGGGAATTCGTAAAAAACCCAAGGATGCCTTTATGTGTCGGCCTGCAGTTCTCCATCCCGAAAGCCGCGGTGAAATAAGGTTAAAATCAGACAACCCTCTGACAAAACCAGCCATACACCAAAACTTTCTCTCTGAGGAAAAAGATTGGGAAACGCTTAGAACTGGGTTCGATATGGTTCGCCACATAGCCAGCCAGAAACCATTAGATCCATTCCGCGGCAAAGAATTACAACCGGGTTCCGGCGTCACCGCTAAAGCAGATATTGACGAATATATTCGGCAAACTGCGTGGACTGTACACCACCCTGCCGGAACCTGTAAAATGGGCACTGATAAAGACGAAATGGCAGTCGTCGACAACGAATTTCGACTTAGGGGCATTGATGCCTTGCGGGTAATAGACGCTTCCGTTTTCCCGGACATGCCCGGGGGTAATATCAATGCTCCTATAATCATGATGGCGGAGAAGGCTTCAGATCTAATTCGAGGAAAAAAACCGCTGAGCCCCATTGATTTATAGGCTTTATAACAATTTTCCTGAATAAAAGGGAAATAACGAATTTGCTATAAGATATTTTTTCTTAGCTCATGTAAGGTGACTTAACTCTTCCGTTTATCTCTTCAGAAATTGGACTATACCGATAAGCACGGAATAGTGAATTACCGGAACCTCCCCGTTCAAGTCCGAACCAATTGTAACCACCAAAAAATGGTGAAACATACTCCCATACAATTTCCTGTTCCGGGGTTACCTCAAAAACTCGACCCATCTGGCCCTCACAAATCAATGTATTGCCAGACCACAGCCTTTGTGCTCCGGATATATTAGGACTAAAAAATGTCCAGGTGGGCTGACCACGATAATCCCAAACCTCTTCACCGGTTTCAGGATTTAATTCGATCACACGGGAGAATGGGTTTAAAGGTGTATAAATGCCATTTGCAAAAAATAGTAGATTACCGTTGTCCAACATTTGAACGTCATGTGTCGTTCCCCACATAATATCTTTTTTCATCCAACGAAACCTTTTAGTATTTCGATCGATGATTGCCAAAGTATGAGTTCTCCTGAAACTTACTAGCACATCCCCATTTTCTAGGGGAAAACAAGCATTGGCGTGGGCAAACTCCTGTCTATCACAGACTTCTATGAGCGGATGTTCTTCTATATTTTCATCAAGATGAAAATGCCATTCCCAGACCGTATCACCTTCCGAATTCACTTCACGTATATAATCACCGTATATAACGCCGTCATGTTCGGTACCCGGAATTCCGCCAACTACTCGTTTAGCATATTCATCCGGCAAAGGTTCCCATCCTAAATAAATTGTATTTCCATTTGGACACCTACGAAAGTCGTGATGCTGTCCATGATCTTTATACTCCCAAAGGACATTTCCTTCCCAGTCATATTCGCGCATTAACCCTCCCTTACCCCGTCTTAGTGGAGGGCCCTCTGTGGTGCGACCTGACCAAAGGAGGTTACCGGTGGGTAGTAAATAGGCATAATTACCTGGCGTTAAGGGAAACTCCCATTTATGCAGAACCTCTCCTCGCATGCCAATTATGTATGCCTCCTTGCTGACTAATGGAGCAATCAAAGTGTAGCCATCTGTCGCCTTTTTTTCATCGTAGAGCAAAATTCCTGTATCGCGATGACGCATAGCTAATGTTCGCCTTATAATTTATTTTATACTATCGTAAAATTAACATAGCACAATTAACCCTGACCCGCATATTCACATCGAACTTTTTTGGAGGAGGTAAGACCCTCAAAATGAAGAAAATAAACCTCGATAATTGGTCAATTGTACCTAAGGAAGTGAAATTTACAGCAAATGATGGAAAGTTGACTGGGTACCTTTTTATGCCACCCGGCAAGGGCCCCTTCCCTTGCGTAATAGACAATCACGGAAGTGCAACACCACCGGGAACAACTGATTTATCCCACCCTCAGACAGCTGCTTTATTCTTGAGTTGGGGCATTGCGTACATGTTTCCTCATCGTGCTGGGTATGGGAACTCCCCTGGTGTACCCCTCAGTGAGGAGGTTATCAGCGAGCGGGGTACAAAAGCGCATGATGAACAAATGTCCAAACGTCTAGAAAAAGAAAATCTGGATGTTATTGCCGCACTCGAATTTGTCTGTAAATCAAAACTAATTGACAACAGTCGTATCGCCGCAATGGGCAGTTCATTGGGTGGCATTCACACACTCTTGGCTCTTGCAGCGGACCAGAGGTGGAGATGTGGAATAGACTTTTCGGGCGGAGCTAGCCAATGGGCTAAACACCCCAAAATAAAACAAATGTTGCTTGATGCCGCACAAAAAATCCTCACGCCCTTATGCCTCATCCAACCGGAAAACGACTTTAACATCGCTCCCACAAGAGAAATCAGTGCAATTCTCCGCGATCGTAGACACCCTCACGAGGCACGGATTTTTTCTCCTTGGGGCGTGGATGGACCTGAAGCCCATAGATTTTGTGCGGCCGGTCAACAAATTTGGGGACCCTTTGTTAAACAATTTTTAGAAAAATTCTTATAAACCATGTTAGAAACTCCTTTATATTCATTACCACCAGATCCCAACACAAAGCACCCCTCTTTCGTAGTACCTGTTAATGCCTGCGACACACATTTTCATATATTCGGGCCGCCCGATAAGTTTCCCTTTTCTCCCTCACGACGCTACACCCCACCGGGAGCACCGTTAGAACACTACCAGAATGTGCAACGCATAACAGGTCTCACACGCGGTATTGCAGTGCAACCCACTACACACGGTCTAGATAACTCTGCGATACTTGATGCTGTGGCAAGGTCGGGGGGTAATATGCGAGCTATAGTAAGATTTGATTTTAAAACGTCTGATAAAGAACTAGAATCTTTAGGAGATGCCGGAGCGTGTGGGGCAAGATTTTCTTTAATGTCAGACCGTCCTGGAAATTTAGAGATGATCAAACATGCCATACCACGGCTTGAAAAACTCGGCTGGTCTTTAGTACTCCATGTTGAACCGGAACACTTCGTTGCCAACGAGGACTTTATTAGAAAGATACCCATTCCTACTGTAATAGACCATATGGCTAGGTGCAGTCCTATGGACGGATTAAATCAGCCTGCTTTCAAACTTTTGCTGAACTTGCTCAAAGACGACCGTTTCTGGGTAAAGATTTGTAGTGTGGATAAAATTAGTACAATTAAAGAAAAAAATATAAAAAACAATTTACCTTTCATTGATGTTATTCCTTTTGGGCAAGCTGTAATTGCAGCAGCACCTGACAGGATCATTTGGGGAACTGATTGGCCCCATGGGAACACTTTTAAACCAGGACACATACCTAATGATGGCGATTTGCTCAATTTATTAAAAAAAATGGCGGGTACAGAAAGAATACTTCAAAAAATTTTAGTCAATAACCCCGATAGGTTATATTTTAGAAATTAAATAATGAAGGGTGCCGCTTAAAGGATTATTTTGCTATTATATTTTTATTGCAACTTAAGACTAACGGCTAATTTAAAGACTAGGTAAATTCTTAAAGACGATGCGTAGTCATTATGGATACCATCATGACGGTATTACTGAGAATTTCCGGAGTACCAGATGCTTATACGACCCAAAATTTTATTACAGGCGTTAACCGGAGCATTAATATTCGGTTGGCTATTTACAGCAACATTTTCAAACGCCCAGGCAAATGATAAATATAGCCAAGATGAAATTCTAAATAAAGCTTCAGATTTTTTTGGTGGTGCCAGCGCAGGGATTGCGAAAGGAATTGAAAAAATATTCTCAGATCTGGGAAAGCCTAACGGCATAATCGAAGGCGAAGAATTCGGGGGTGCTTTTTTTGTTGGCCTACGTTATGGGAAGGGCATACTCAAACGAAAAAAATCAAAAAACTATCCTGTTTATTGGCAAGGTCCATCCGTAGGTTTTGATTTTGGTGGCAACGCCTCAAAGGTTTTTACGCTGGTATATCACCTGAGAAATCCCGGAGATATTTATCGACGTTTTCCCGGAATTGATGGAAGCTTTTATTATGTTGCGGGGATAGGGCTTAATTATCAACAAGCTGGCAATATTATGTTGGCACCTATTAGAACGGGGGTCGGTGTTAGAGCAGGAGCTAACTTCGGATATCTACACTATAGCCCAGAGCACAGTTGGCTGCCCTTTTAGTCAATTATCTAGCAACAATTAGACGTTAGTCCGCCATCTACAATAATCTCGCTTCCGGTTACATAGCGGGATTGGTCACTAGCCAAATATGAAACGGCCTGTGCTACGTCTATTGCCTCTCCCATACAACCTAATGGAACAGATTTTGCTCGGCGTTCAAAAACCTTTTTCATTGTTTCCGGATTTTCTGACCTTTCTCCCTGCCGCACTTCAGTCATTGGTGTGTGAATTTTTCCAGGGATTACACAATTAGAACGTATTCCTCTCCTGGCAAACTCTAGTGCCAACCCACGAGAAAACCTAATTAATCCGCCTTTTCCCGTCTGGTAAGAATTCATTGGATGTTCTGGTACACTGATACCTGAAGTAGACGCAGTATGAATGATAGACCCGCCACCTTGTCGTTCCATAATTGGAATGACTGCTCTACTCGCCAAGAATGAGGGTTTTACATTGAATAATACATTGTTGCACCACGTATCAACATCCATATTTAAAGGACCTTCCTGTCCGGCTGAGCCACCAACGTTGTTATGCAATATATCAATTTGACCGAAAGCTTCTTGGCATTTTGCAATCATTGCCTCAACTTGTTTTGGTGATGTAGCGTCTGCTTTAAAAATTTCACAGCTTCCACCTTCAGAGATAATGAGCGCCTTTGTCTCCTCCACTGCCTGATGGTTCTGGTCTACAGCAAAAATTTTCGCTCCTTCTCTAGCCATTAACAATGCGGATGCCTTTCCATTACCCATTCCTGGACCAAGGGAACCGGCACCGACAACCACCGCTATTTTACCATCTAGGCGGCCTCCTCTATGTGGTTTTGCCCTAACTTCGGGACTTGGCACCTTAATTACGGCTCCTTTTCTTGGCCTTCGCCAATCGAGGGGGCGTCCTGCTGTAATACCACCATCAACGACTAACTCAGTCGCCGTTATATATTTTGCTTCCTCTGACGCAAGAAAAACGGCAGCCCAAGCTGTATCCCAAGCATCACCCATATACCCAACAGGGATCATGCGGTTCCGTTCATCCAATGCGGCTGCCCGAGATTCGGGAGTTTCATACATTTCATTAATTCTATCTATAACAAGGGGCGTTGCCATCAAACCGGGTAAAATACAGTTTGATCGCACCCCATGTCTGGCCCATTGTGAAGCTACAGATCTTGACAACTGTATTAGAGCAGCCTTTCCTGCTTGATAGGCTACAATGCTCCTCTCCAAATTTTTAATACCGGCAATGGAGGAAACGTTAACCACTGCGCCACCGCCTCCTTTTGCAATTATCGGTAAGACATGTTTATTGGTAATAAAAGCTGAATCGATATTGACGGCCATATTCTTTTTCCAGGTATCAATCGTCATTTCAACCGGATCACCTAATGCCGCCACACCTACATTATTATGCAAAACATCAATGCGACCAAAGCGGCTAATACATTTTTCTACTATGTTGAAGACAGATGCGCTATCTGTGACGTCAGCAATGCCACATTCAATTTCGCCTCCTTCTTTTTCGATTATACTGGCGGTATCCTCTACTGCTTTGGAATTTATATCTACGGCAAAAACCTTTGCACCTTCCCTTGCATACAAAACTGCCGCCGCTTTCCCATTGCCCCACCCGTTTCCACGAGAACCTGCACCAAAGATTATAGCAATCTTATCCTTGAGACGTTTAGCCATCCTTCATTCCTGTTAATAATTATTGTTGAGGAAGAATAGAACGCAGCCAATGACGAGAACAATAGCGTGCTAAAATAAATAAGGTCCTTGGATTTGGTTGATTGGAGGGAACAAAAATATTGAACTTCTATGAATCATCACCAAATTAAGAAAAGATCCTTTACTTTATAAATCTTGATGCGTTGTAGCCTTGAAAAACTTTGTATTAATATTGATGATATGTGGGAGCATATTTGGTTGTGCTGAAAGTGTATTTTCTAAAAATATTTTCGAACAGGGAAAAAAGGTCTTTAATAAATGTCGTTCATGCCATTCTCTGACCTCGGGTGTTAGTAAAATTGGTCCTAGTTTACATGGTATATTCGAAAGAAGAGCCGGGACTTGGCGAAAGAAAAACGGAAAACTTTATAGGTATTCAACGGTTCTAAAGAATGCTGGGCAAGCGCCGGCTGATAAAAGGGTTCCTCCTTTAATTTGGAATAAAGATACTCTCAATAAATTTCTTGAGGCACCGAGAAAATATCTTCCGGGGAATAAAATGAGTTTTACCGGTTTGAAAAAACCAAAAGACAGAGAAACCCTGATTTTGTTTTTAAAAAAGGCGACAAAATAAACCTAAGTTTTACAGTGTTTTTTTTCTAGTCGACGGCGGACTAATTGATTGGAAACAACCAAGGCCAATGCAAAAAGAGCCAATAAATATATCCACTCTTTAGCAGGGCGGTCACGTTGCTCAACGTCCAAATCAATCACATAGTCCTCGTAAGGTCTCATGCCCAATTTTGCAGCAGGACTATTGAAGGCTATATTAACTATAGGGTAACGCCCATTTTTTATCTTTCCAAGTTCTAGACCATAAGACTTTAGGTTAGAATTTCCGGAAGATTTTAATAGAAATAATTTAAATCGATCCCCATAATCGGTCTCCCGAACAACATGTACTCGGAACGTTAACCCAACGTCCACCGAGAACTCTCCCTTAACCGTTCTATTTAAATCCACAGATTTAAAGGAGGGGTAAACCCTATCTAGAAGAAGGTCGGGCCTAAAAAGCCCTACTATTGCAATGATGAGAAAAATAGATTCAAACCATTTAAGACGGATAAGCATCCATTGTTGAGTTAAAGAACTAAAAGACAAAATAGCAAGTAATGAGACACAAAATATCATTAAGCCATGCCAAATACTGGTTACGCCAATAAGAAGTAACTCAGTATTAAAAATAAATACAAATGGTAAGATTGCTGTCCTAATATCATAGAAAAATGATTGCACCCCTGTTTTTAAGGGATCAGCTTTTGAAATCGCTGATGCCGCAAAGGCAGCTAAACATACCGGAGGCGTTGAATCCGCAAGAAGACCAAAATAGAAAACGAACAAATGGACTGCAATCAAAGGCAACAC
>DEBE01000028.1:0-1749 GCA_002348425.1 Alphaproteobacteria bacterium UBA2964
AGTTTGGGTAAGTTTCGGAAAGTGTTAGTAAAATCTGCTCTCGTTTCGGACATATGGTCGAGCAATCTAAAGACCAACGATAGGTTTTCTTCATTATGCTCCACCCCAATTTTTTGACATAGCCCGCTATGAAAATTTTTCTCAAAAGTAGGCCAGTAAGTTTCAAGTATCCCGCGCGCTTTGGCCGTCGATTGTTCTTTATTATGGTCAATAATACAAAGTAAAGTTTCTGCAAAACGGCTCAGGTTCCATAACCCTATAGAAGGTTGTTGATTGTAGGCGTAACGTCCTAGTGTATCGATTGAGCTGAAGACTTTGTTTGCGTGAAACTCATCCATAAAGGCACAAGGGCCATAGTCTATCGTTTCACCTGCTATAGAAGAATTATCAGTATTCATCACCCCGTGGATAAACCCAACCAACATCCACGAACTTATCAATTCTGCCGTTCTTTCCACAACACATCTTAAAAATCCAAGGTAAGGATTTGAGTCTTTTAAAGCCTCTGGATAATGACGATTTATTGCATAGTCAGCTAATTGGCGAATAGCATCCTCGTCTTTTTGCCCATAAAAGTATTGGAAAGTTCCCACCCGTATGTGACTGGATGCTACTCGGGTCAAAACTGCGCCAGGTTCCATTCTTTCCCGCGCTACAAGTTCACCCGTCGTGACAATTGCCAGTGACCGGGTGGTCGGTATTCGAAGCGCTGCCATACCTTCGCTTACGAGATATTCACGAATTACTGGACCGACCGTTGCTCGTCCATCACCCATCCGGGAAAACATTGTGGGGCCAGAACCTTTTAGTTGTATATCACGTCTTTTGCCTTTTTCATCTAGCACCTCCCCAATTAATACGGCTCTGCCGTCTCCTAGTCGGGGCACCCAGTTTCCAAATTGATGTCCCGCATAAACCATTGCTATTTGCTGTGATTCCGAAGGTGCAGCGTTGCCGGCAAAGATATCTAAATCTCGTTCTTCAACGATACAGGGGTCCATTCCGAGCTCTTTTGCTAAGCCTTTGTTCAATCTGATTAGTCTTGGATTCGATACGGGTTTTGGTGCTATCGCCTGGAAAAAAGTTTCGGGTAGCCTCGAGTAGGTATTGTCGAAATTTAAATTTCCAAGATGTTTTGATTGGCCATTGTTTTTTCGCTCGATAGTGCCAATCCCAGTATGATTAGTTCTCGTAGGCAACACAGATCTCCTGGAATGTAAAATAACGTATAGAGTACATTACAATATTATAAGCAATATAAGTCTGATAGTTGTATTAAATAACCCTAATTGGGATAAAAAAAATAATAGATTTTTGACACTGACAATTTTGATGTTTAAACGTGGAGGCTTTCTGTTTAAGCTTTCCAGCTAGAAACTCGTTTTCTCTAAGAAACCTATATTTTGGAAATGAGGATGTGCGTTAAATCAAATAAGTTTTAGGCAGACGGGTTTCTGAAAACGAAAATTGTATGAGTTTGAAGTTATAGGGAGAGAAAAGAGTGAGCCGCGAAACAAAAAGTAACACATCAAAAACAGCACATGACACTTTAGCCAAGAAAAGCCGTGATGAAGGTGTAATTTCGGGCGGTCATCTCGTTGCGAAAGCTTTAAAAACAGAGGGTGTAGATACTATCTTTACACTCTGTGGCGGACATATAATTGATATCTATGATGGATGTATCGATGAGGGAATCCGGATCGTAGATGTGCGTCACGAACAAACTGCGGCGCATGCTGCTGATGGTTA
>DEBE01000028.1:2152-3372 GCA_002348425.1 Alphaproteobacteria bacterium UBA2964
GTGGCCACAGCATTTAGATCAGAGAGCCCGATTTTACATATAGGCGGACAGAGTTCACTCACCCAACATAAACAAGGTTCGTTGCAGGACCTTCCTCATGTAGACATGATGGCCCCAATTACGAAGTTTGCATCAGGCGTTTTTTCTACAGAACGTGTCGCTGATATGGTTTCGATGGCAGCGCGTGAGTGCTTTAATGGCGCTTATGGTCCATCATACCTGGAAATTCCAAGAGATATTTTAGATGCCGAAATTCCTGTCGAAAAAGCTGTAATTCCAAAGGCAGGAAGTTATCGCTCTTCAACAAAATCAATTGGGGACCCAGCAGATATTGAACGACTTGCAGACATTTTAGTTGCTTCCGAACGCCCTGCCGTCTTATTCGGACAGCAAGTCTGGGCAAGTGGAAGTCACACCTCCGCAATAGAATTCATCCGCTCACTCGATATTCCGGCGTATATGAATGGCGCGAGCCGCGGAATGCTCCCAGAAACTGATCCACACCATTTTGACAGAACTCGTTCAGATGCGTTCAAAGAAGCGGATGTCATTTTGATTGTCGGAACACCGTTTGATTTTAGAATGGGATATGGTAGGCGTATTTCCAATGCGGCCACTTTAGTACAAATAGACCAGAGCTACGCTACTGTTGGAAAAAATCGCGATATTAGCTTGGGTCTTGCTGGTGACCCGGGGGCTATCCTTAAGGCTGTTGAGCAGGCGGCATCGGGCCGAATAGATAAAGGTGCTCAGAAGCAGAGGCAAGCATGGATGGCTCGATTACGAGAAATTGAAAAGGCAAAATTAGAAAAATTATTGCCGATGTTTCAGAGTGAACAAAACCCCATTCACCCCTACAGATTAGCTTATGAAGTAAATGAGTTTTTGAATGAAGACACAATCTATATTGGTGATGGCGGGGATATTGTAACAATATCAGCACAAGCTGTTCGTCCCCGGGGGCCAGGGCAATGGATGGACCCAGGCGCTCTTGGGTCTCTGGGCGTTGGCACGGGGTTTTCCATGGCTGCAAAATTAGCAAATCCACAAAAAGAGGTGGTTTGCCTTTATGGAGATGGGTCCTTTGGTATGACAGCATTTGATATGGAGACGGCACAGAGATTTGGTGCTCCATACCTAGCAATAGTCGGAAACAACTCAGCGATGAACCAAATACGTTATGGTCAAATAGCAAAATATGGTGAACAGCGTGGTGGGGT
>DEBE01000058.1 GCA_002348425.1 Alphaproteobacteria bacterium UBA2964
TCAATTTTCTCACCTTGAAGTTCACCAACTACTGCCTGAACTCTGCTGCCGCGCATTCCCACGCACGCGCCTACCGGATCAATACTAGAATCATTGGATATTACAGAGATTTTAGCACGGCTCCCCGGATCGCGCGCGACAGAATTTATTTCTATAATACCATCATAAATTTCTGGCACCTCCTGTTTAAAGAGACCCGCCATAAATTGCGGATGGGTACGGGACAAAAAGATTTGTGGCCCGCGCATTTCCTCGCGCACATCATAAATATATGCACGCACACGATCGCCAGCACGAAAAGTTTCGCGGGGTATAATCTCATCTCGTCTAAGCACTGCTTCTGCGCGACCTAGATCAACCGTCACGTTACCAAACTCCGCCCGTTTAATGATACCATTTACAATTTCACCTACGCGATCCTTATACTCATTGTATTGGCGCGAACGCTCAGCTTCGCGAACCTTTTGCACGATAACCTGCTTAGCAGTCTGCGCTGCAATTCGACCGAAATCTATTGGGGGCAAAGACTCTGATAAAAAATCGCCAACTTGGGCATCCGGGTTTAGGCGTTTTGCTTCATCAATAGAAATTTCTATCGACTCATTCTCGACAGGGTCAGCCACTTCCATAAAGCGAGCTAGTTGAATTTCTCCAGTTTTCCGATCAATTTCTGCGCGAACATCATTTTCTTGTCCGTAGCGTGATCTAGCGGCCTTTTGGATTGCCTGTTCCATCGCCCCAACTACGACCTCAGACTCTATCCCTTTATCACGCGCCACAGCCTCTGCAACTTGCAGTAACTCACCTCTGTCATATCCCGCGCCAATGAATGTATCATCTTCTAAATTCATATTAGTGCTCCATCCGGCTACCCAAGCCTGTTTGCTGACGAGAATGCTCAATTAATTCATCTGTAATAACGAGCGATGCACATTTAATTTGTTCAAAAGCTAGTGTTACCAGCCCTCCGTTACATTCAAATTCAATCTTGTCATCAACAATATTACAAATCTTACCCAAGAAACTTTTCTTCCCAGACACTTTGCTTAAAGTTTCAATCTTCGCCACAAATCCCGCAAATCGAATAAAGTCAGCAATCTTAATAAGAGGTCGATCAATTCCTGGCGAACTTACCTCAAGTGTAAAGTCCTCTAAAAACGGGGCATTAACATCTAGCAAAGTTGAAACCATCCTGCTCACAACGCCACAATCATCAACTGATATTTGCATACCATCTTGTCTTTCAATCATGATTTGCAAGGTTTCTGGTGATTTATCCACAAATTGGATACGCACGATATCGTAACCCATATTTAGGATTGAGGCATAAACAATTTTCTCAATTTTATTTGTATTATTAATACTAATTGGTTCACCTATTAGTTTTTTCACTCAATTAACCCGGAAACAAAGGAAAATAAAAAAAGTGGGCCATTGGCCCACTCCCAAAAATTATCTCAATTAAGAAACCTTAGGAATTAACTTCAGGAATTTTATATCGCGAATTAGACAATCTCTGCAAGCCCTTTACTGTTTGTATCTAGTCCCGACGTTTGAACAAAAAGTAGCTGCATAGTCTTCCCGCCTTTTTTGCCTTTTGCTCATAACGAGTCTCAGGCCAATCCGGGGGCCTCACCCTCCAATCATTGGCTCCTTTTACACACCAATCAAATTTATCGGAATACAATATGTGCTCTAAAATCCATTCCTTATAGCTTGTCACATCTGTTGCTATTCGTAATTCAGAATCAGCTGACATAACTTTATACAAAAACGGAATGGTATTTGGCCCAATAATACGTCTCTTATGGTGCCTTTTTTTGGGCCAAGGGTCAGGAAAAAGAATAAAAACCCGAGAAATGCTATTGTTAGCAATAGATTGGAGAAGCAAACGTGCATCGCTACGAAAAATTCTGATATTATTTATTTCTTTTTCAACCACGCTCTTCAATAATCGAGCCACACCATTGATGTATGGCTCACAACCAATTATGCCTACCGAGGGGTATTTCGACGCCTGTTTAACAAGATGTTCACCCGCGCCAAAACCAATTTCCAACCAGACCTCTTGGACGGGCGCGGAAAAAAGCTTAATAGGAGGAAGTATTGGACCCTGATTCGGCAAACATATTTCTAAAGACGGCAAGAAATTATTAATGAGTACCTCTTGGCCTTTACGCAAGGGACGACCCTTTCGCCGCCCATAAAGAGCCCGTTTTTCAATCAGCCGAAAGCACTCCTTAATTTCTCAACCAAATCGGTTTTTTCCCATGAAAAACCACCCTCTTTATCTGGCATGCGACCAAAATGACCATACGCCGATGTCCGGGCATAAATTGGTTGGCTTAATTTCAAATGTTCTCTAATACCTCGAGGTGAAAGATCTACGAGTTCCTGAATGACCGCCGACAATTTTTCTTCATCAACTGTATTAGTGTTGTATGTGTCAACGTAAACTGATAGTGGCTTTGCTATCCCTATAGCATAAGAAAGTTGAATTACGCAGCGCTCTGCGAGACCAGCTGCAACAACATTCTTTGCCACATAACGCGCAGCATATGCCGCAGAACGATCAACTTTTGACGGATCTTTACCAGAAAATGCTCCCCCACCATGGGGGGCAGCTCCTCCGTAGGTATCCACGATAATTTTTCGCCCCGTCAGCCCACAATCCCCATCGGGGCCGCCTACCACAAAGCGCCCCGTTGGATTAACATAAAACTCATCATCGTCGCACATCCATCCTTCGGGTAATGCTTGCACAACATGCGGACGAACAATTTCGCGCACGTTGTCAGTGGACAGGTCAACAGCATGTTGAGTCGAAACTACTACCGATGTTGTTCTTACAGGTTTACCGTTTTCGTATTGAAGCGTGACTTGGCTTTTTGAATCCGGACCAAGACCGGTTGCATCACCGGCATGTCTAGCATCAGCCAACGACTTCAATATGGCATGGGAAAATTGGATGGGTGCCGGCATCAATGCTTCGGTCTCTGAACATGCATAACCAAACATAATGCCTTGGTCTCCAGCACCTTCATCTTTATTGCCCCCAGAGTCTACTCCTTGGGCAATATCAGATGATTGCTGATGTAAG
>DEBE01000247.1:0-6783 GCA_002348425.1 Alphaproteobacteria bacterium UBA2964
CAATACCTAACAATTGTTCCGGATAAAGATTATGTAAAACGGCATACATTGAGAAAAATAATCAATTCGGAAGATATAGAAAATGCGATTATTTTTTGTAACCGTAAAAAAGATGTGGATACCCTAGATCGTTCATTAAGAAAACACGGCTTCAACTCCAATACCTTGCATGGCAACATGTCCCAACCTGCCCGCTTGGAAACTTTGGAAACATTTAAGAAAGGCGAAACAAAGTTTCTTGTAGCAAGTGACGTGGCGGCCCGTGGACTGGATATTCCAAAAGTCTCACATGTATTCAATTTTGACGTTCCCTCGCATGCAGAGGATTATATACACCGTATCGGCCGCACCGGAAGAGCGGGTCGTAAAGGACGCGCTCTAACAATCGGAACAGATAAGGACGAAAAATACCTAGATGCAGTGTACAAGTTAATTGGTAAGAAAATTCCAATATTATCAATTGAAGGTAATTTGGAATCTGAATTTGATCCTCCTGAAAAAAAGAATAGCCGAAAAAAAGCAAAACGAGCCAAAGCCAATAAAAATACTAATAATGCTGGCAACAAAAATTCTATTCCTGCACAAAATAACAATATCAAAAAAACTAATATCATCGGAATGGGGTCACACGTACCCAATTTTATGTTAAGATCTGTTGCCAAAAATAAATCTGAGTAAAATCATGCAAACAATATTTATATTTTGTAAATGTGAACTAGGTAAGGCTTACAATGTAGCTGATGAAGCTATTCTTGGTGTTGAAAGTATATCAGAAATTCATTCCATTTCAGGTGAACATGACTTATTAATAAAGGCTTACCTTTCAGACAACACTGATATCGGTCACTTTGTGACAGATAAAATTCAAACTTTACCAGGAATCAAGGAGACTTTTACGCTTATTGGTTTTAAAGCGTTTTCATAAATTGAGGGGAATTTACTTCTGACCTCAGGTGGTGACATTAAATACATTCTTTAAAAGAAAGGTGACTTTAATTATTTATAAATAATGGGAGTTAACACAAGTTCAAACGCTGAAAGATTCTCCACAACCACAACGACCTGATTCATTAGGGTTTCGGAATACGAAACTAGAACCCATTTTTTCTTCAACAAAATCCATCTCAGTGCCAACAAGGTACATTACAGCCATTGGATCGATCAAAAGCTGAACATCCCCAAAATCAATGATTTCATCCGCGGCAGATTTTTCATTAACAAAGTCCATAGCATAGGTAAGCCCGTTACAACCACCTTCATTTACACCCAGTCGTATTCCTACTGCATCGGGATTATGGGTTTTTAAAAGTTTCCGAAGCTGTGCAACCGCAGATTTGGTTACCCTCAATACTGAGGGCTTTTCTTGAAAATTTTTGTCTCTTTCCAATTAATTACCCTCACATAAAACCAAGCTCAAGTTTTGCAGCCTCACTCATTCGATCAGGACTCCAAGCCGGTTCCCAAACTAATTCAACGCTGACACCGCCAATCTCTTCGACTTCCTTAACAGCCCGCTCAACATCGCCTGGAAGGCTACCGGCAACCGGACAAGCAGGGGAGGTCAAAGTCATATCAATATGAACGTCTTTCATTCCATTTATATCAATATTATAAATAAGACCTAACTCATAGATATTAACAGGTATTTCCGGATCAAAAACGGTAGAAATGGCCTCTATCACTTTGTTCTCGAAAAGTTGAGGTTTAATTTCCGTACCTAATTGGCATTCATCATTTTGATCAATTTCAGACATATCAGATTTTATTGGCTCGTGATCTTTATCACCCTCATTTGTCGGGCCCTGCTGAAGATGACCTACCGGTACAGCCGTGTTTGTTTCTTTTCCCTCCATTTCGGGCGAGACTTCAGATTTCGTTAATTTTTCATTTTTAGAAAACATATTGTAATCACTTATTCTGTTTTCACTTCTTCATCTGATTCTTCAATGGCAGCAACCATTGCGTGCCATGGCAAAGTCGCACACTTAATCCTAGTGGGAAAATCCCTAACACCAGAAAGTGTTTCAAGTTCCTCAAGATCATTTACCTTATAACATTGCCCGGTGACAAGTGAGGTAAATTTTTCAAATAAACTCTTTGCTTGATCAATAGATTTACCTTTGACCATTTCAGTCATCATCGAGGCTGACGCAATTGAAATCGCACAACCGCGTGCATCAAACTTCGCTTCTCCAATTACATTACCTACAAGTTTTAAAAAAATCGTTACCTTATCACCACAAAGAGGATTGGTACCATTTGCTTTCCTATCATACTCCTCAAGTAGACCAAAATTTTTTGGGTTTCGGCTATGATCGAGTATAATATCTTGATAGAGATTCTTGAGAGAGGAGCTCATTATCCAAAAATTTCCTTAACACGCTCTAATGCGGCTACCAAGGCATCAATATCACTCCTGTTATTGTACAAACCTAGCGAGGCCCTTACCGTTGAAGCAATATCAAAATAATCCATAACGGGCTGAGCGCAATGGTGCCCGGTCCGAACAGCAATACCCTCTCTATCGAGTATGGTACCGACGTCATGTGGGTGCACACCAGTTAAGTTAAAGGACAAAATAGCCGCTTTTTCCGGCGCTTGACCAACAATTTCCAAACTATCTATGCCTTTAAGCTTGTTTGTTCCATACTTAAGTAGGTCGTTTTCGTGAGCTGCAATATTTTCTAGTCCAACAGCAGTAATATAATTAACGGCAGCTCCCATACCAATAGCTCCGGCTATATGTGGCGTACCTGCTTCAAATTTAAAAGGTAAATCTGCATATGTAGTTTTATCGAAAGTAACTACATCAATCATTTCCCCTCCACCTTGGTAGGGGGGCATTGCTTCAAGCAACTTCTCTTTCCCATAAAGGATTCCAATGCCACTCGGGCCATAAATCTTATGACCCGATAAAACATAGAAATCTGCATCAAGGGATCTAACATCTATCTTCATATGAGGGGCCGCCTGACAGCCATCCACTAGAACTTTAGCCCCCCTTTCATGAGCTAGCCGAATTAATTCCGTTACTGGAAGTATAGTCCCAAGAGCATTCGAAACATGTGTAACGGCGACGAATTTTGTTTTATCGCTTAAGAGGTTTGAGTAAGTATCTATGTCCAACACACCATCTCTATCAATGGGCACGACCTTTAAAGACGCACCCACCTCCTCAGCCATCAATTGCCAAGGTACTATATTAGAATGATGCTCTAACATTGTTAAAATTATTTCATCACCTGCCGAAAGGTTTCGACGTCCCCAACTAGAGGCTACTAAATTTATTCCTTCGGTAGCACCCCGAACAAAAATTATTTCACGTATACTAGATGCGTTAACAAAACTTCTTATTTTCTCTCTCGCTTCCTCCATCGCGTCAGTAGTTTTTTGACTCATGTAGTGCACGCCACGGTGCACATTGGAATATTCAGTGCTATAGACCTTAGAAATGGCTTCTATCACTTGGCGAGGCTTTTGAGCACTGGCTGCACTATCAAGATATGTAAACGGTTTTCCGTAAACCTCTTCCGTTAAAATTGGGAAATCCTGACGCAAAACATTTACATCAAAAACCGGGCGCGTCATTTCTTCTATCACCTTTGTCGCCATGCTTATGCCACTCCCTGCATCTTTTCGGTTTCAACATTTAATAACCATGAAGTAATAAAATCCTCGAGATGGGTCTTAATTTCGTCATCACACAACGGCTCTATAAGGTCCGAGACAAATGCCTCTACCATCATAATATGTGCCGTTTGTGGGTCTATGCCCCTCGACTTTAGATAAAAAAGCGCATTTTGGTCGAGGTCTCCCACAGCAGCACCGTGACTACATTTTACATCATCCGCATGAATAATTAGTTCCGGCTTACTATCGGCCTGAGCACCCCGCGACAGGAGTAAGTTTCTACTCATTTGAAAAGCTTCGGTTTTTTGCGAATCCGGGGCAACAAAGATACGTCCCTGAAACACTGTGCGAGACTTGTTATCTAAGACGTTTTTATAAAGTTGGCTGCTACGACAATTCGATGTGTTATGGATAACTTCTGTTGTATTATCACAATGCTGATTACCACGAACCAGTGCAAGCCCTTTCAAAGAACAATTTGCTTCTTTGCCATTTAATTTGACACAAATTTCGGAACGAGCTTTGCGTGCACCAGAAGAAAGAACAAAATTATCAAAATGTGCATTTTCTTCTAATTGCACCGTGGTTTGTCCAATATTCCAATTTGTTTCTCCGAGATCTTGAAGAATAACCTGTCTCAGATTAGCACCTTTCGCCAAAGACACTTCTGTCACTACATTACAAAAACTGGTTGAGGTGCCAAGTGTTATATAGGACTGCATAATTGTCGCGGTACTGTTTTCTCCAATAGCTATCAAGTTTCTGAGATGTGTCTCCACAGAAGAATTCTCTGAATTAAGGAATATAACCTGGATCGGATTTTTAATAGTTACATTCGCGGGGATTTGTAAAACCATCCCATCATGCATTAAAAGGGTATTTAAAGCCGTAAGGCCGGCCCTTTTAATATCTGCTATACTGTACCAAGGATCTCGTTTGTTTTCGGCTTTAAGAAAATTAGAAAGTGTTTGAAATTCGGTTCGTCCTTCAATCCAGTCATTTTTTGACAGAGCAGAAGAAAAGATACCGTCAACAAATACTATGACGTTCGCACCTTCCAAAATAAATGGTGCGAGTAATTCGGAATTAACCTTTCTAACAGTGGGTAAATCAAAATCAGATAGATACAGATGCCTTAAATCAGAATATTTCCATGTCTCGGTTTTGCGAGATGGCAGTCCAATGTCCTGAAAAACTTTTACAGCTTTTTCACGCAAATTACGAGCGCCCGGGAGCTCATCACGCCGTGCATTATAACGCGCAAGAAAACTTGAAATGTTGTGATCTTTAGGAGACTGAACGCTTTGCATTATATTCAGGTTCCTATTTAAGCTGCTTGAATTTGATTTAGGCCGGTGTACCCTTTCTTTTCCAAATCAAGGGCGAGTTCTTTATCACCAGACGCTACAATCTTTCCTTCTGAAAGAACATGTACATAATCTGGAATAATGTAACCCAATAACCGCTGATAATGTGTGATTACTAAGGACGACCGATTTGGCGAGCGAAGCGCATTAACACCATCAGCAACAGCCTTGAGTGCATCAATATCAAGGCCTGAGTCAGTTTCATCAAGGACAGCGAATTTGGGGTTTAATAGAGACATTTGTAATACTTCGTGACGCTTTTTTTCTCCACCAGAGAAACCTACATTTACGTTACGTTGAAGGAGTTTATCATCCATTCCCAAAGTCTCTGCTTTTTTTCTAACCAACTTAAGAAAATCTACCGCAGAAATTGGCTCTTCGCCCCGATAGGCTCTAATTGAGTTTAAGGAGGTACGCAAAAAATTCATACTAGATACCCCCGGTATTTCCACCGGGTATTGGAAAGCCAAAAATACCCCTTCTCCGGCACGTTCATGTACATCAAAGTCCAACAAATTTTTGCCATTAAAAACAATTTCACCGTCCGTAATTTCGTACCCTTCACGACCCGAAAGTACATAAGATAACGTACTTTTTCCTGATCCATTTGGGCCCATAACGGCATGTACTTCTCCGGCTGCAATCTCAAGGTTTACCCCATTAAGGATTTTTTTTCCTTGAACCGTTACATGAAGATTATTAATTAAAAGCATTCTTTTATTACCCCAAATATTCTGAGTTAACCAACGCTACCCTCAAGACTCACTTCTAATAGTTTTTGTGCTTCTACAGCAAACTCCATTGGAAGTTCTTTTAACACCTCTTTACAATATCCATTAACTATTAATGAAACTGCATCCTCCGCTGACATGCCGCGTTGCATAACATAAAACATCTGATCTTCGCTGATTTTCGAAGTTGTTGCTTCGTGTTCGACTTGTGCCGTAGGGTTAGCTGTTTCAATGTAAGGGACTGTATGCGCGCCGCACTGATCACCTATCAATAATGAGTCACATTGTGTAAAATTGCGGGCGCTGTCCGCACCTCCAAGAATTTTAACAAGACCCCGATAGGTATTTTGACCTTTGCCAGCTGAGATACCCTTAGAAATTATAGTACTGGATGTATTACGGCCCAAATGTATCATTTTGGTTCCGGTATCGGCTTGTTGGTAATTATTGGTCAATGCGACGGAGTAAAATTCACCAACAGAATTATCTCCTTCTAATACACAACTGGGGTACTTCCAAGTTACCGCTGAACCTGTTTCAACTTGTGTCCATGAAATCTTAGAATTGTTTCCTTTGCATAGGCCACGCTTAGTTACGAAATTATATATTCCTCCAACACCCTCTTCATTACCGGGGTACCAATTCTGCACCGTGGAATACTTTATTTCCGCGTTTTCATGAGCAATCAACTCGACTACCGCCGCGTGTAACTGGTTTTCATCGCGCATGGGGGCCGTACAACCTTCCAAATAACTTACATAAGACCCTTCATCAGCAACGATTAGAGTTCTCTCGAACTGACCCGTCTTAGCAGCATTGATCCGAAAATAGGTAGACAATTCCATAGGGCACCGCACGCCTTTTGGGACATAAACAAATGTACCGTCGCTATAGACAGCTGAATTAAGGGTAGAAAAAAAGTTATCGCCCTGAGGTACCACTGAACCAATATACTTACGAACTAAGTTTGGGTGTTCCTTCACCGCCTCACTTATAGAACAAAAAATTACTCCAACCTCTTCGAGCTTATCTTTAAAGGTAGTAGCCACAGAAAC
>DEBE01000247.1:7117-7242 GCA_002348425.1 Alphaproteobacteria bacterium UBA2964
CTATCAAATACTGCATCCACAGCCACGCCGGCTAAAGCTGCCCTCTCATGTAGGGGAATTCCGAGTTTCTCATACGTTTCTAGTAACTTGGGATCTACTTCGTCCAAACTTTTCGGACCATCTGA
>DEBE01000098.1 GCA_002348425.1 Alphaproteobacteria bacterium UBA2964
CTATTATTTGTCTCCCCAGTCTTTAAGTTAAAACGATTTTGAGCATAACCACCGGGGCGTTGGCTTCTGACGGTAATTGCAACTGAGCGTTCACCCATCCCCCATTCTGAATGAGGAACCCAAGGCGGCACAATGTCTACATGGCCAGAGGGCGCCGCACTTTTTGCAACTAGCTTTAATTCAGCTTTTCCAACAGTACCTCCATCATCTAATCGTTCGTATACGTGGGTTTTTTCTTCACCTTCAAGCACCCCATAAATTGTCCATGTATGTGCATGATCATGCACATTTGCTCGGTGTTGAGGTTCTCGTATTAAAGCTCCAACGAAAAAATTATAGTCTGAGTCGTGGTGTAATTCGAGTTCAACTCCGCGTTTAGCAATCCACTCTCTCGATTTCGCACGCATTGCCTTATCGGTGCATAATGTTTGGAGTATTCTGCGGACCCCTTCCCAATGCTCTGTTTCTGGATATTCTTTAGAAAAATGCGTGCGAAGATTCTTTATAAAAGTATTAAAAGCGGGTACAGAGTAATTGGGCATTCTTTAACTTCTCCTAGTTTAACTATCCAAGATTGAAGAATGAAATAATTCTTCTATGGGAACAGGCTCATTTAGAAGGGTTTGATCAACTAAATAGTCCATAAACCTTTCTATGTTATTTTTATTAGCCATCAGCCCCGTATGCCATGGGTCACATCCGAACATTTCTTGTTCTTCTTCGAAAGCATTTCTGGCAAAAGCCATTTCAGAATAACCTGGATCATCATAGAATTCTGCGGCTTGCTCTTTTGCGTTTTTCCACATCACCATTAGAGTCTTTGGCAACTCAGGATATAAATCTGCAAGGGCTTTTTTGAAGACAAGTAAATGCATTATAGGATAGTCCCCATATTTGTGGAAATAGTGACCACACTCTTTTCGAACATCCGGCCATAAACGATGAACCTTTCCGACACGTAAACCCTGCAGTAATATTGGGGGCGGGTGTGGATGAATCATCATTGCAAATTCACCTGCTATTAGTCTTTCTGGAGCAGTTGGTTCGTCAATAATTGATAACTTTACTTCCTCTTGCCCTTGAAAGGATACAAGCTCTGGGCTCATTGTATGCCAGTGGAGTTCTCGCCAAGGCACACCATATTCAAAGAAGAGATCACCTTTAGCTAAAACCGACATAGTAGTTTGAAAGCTACGGCAAATTACCTTTTTACCGATTAGGTCGGTTGGCGTTGAAATGTTAGCCGCAGAACTAATGAAAATATGATTTTGACTGAATAAACGGCGCGGAAATACCGGTACCGCGCTATATGAGATCGATGTTTCTTTTGATGTAAGATAAGAAGACAAAGACATCTCGCAAATATCGAACTCTTCGTCTTCATAAAAACGCCGATGCCGGTCAATACCCTCACGCCTTGGCGGTGCCATCCCAACTTCTAATGCCTTAATTTTGAATTCTTTTGGTTGCTCAATCATATCCATAAAAAATGGAATATGCCGATCGTATCGTTCAAGTGCCAATGTCAGCTCGGGCGCCATGTTATTTGCCAATAGATAAAATTATAATTTTCAGAAGTAACATGCTAAGCCGGCTCTTGATTTATCGCAATGGTAGTACTGTTATTAAACACCAAAATCATTTAGACTTTTAATATGCGTGTTTTATATCATCTATGGTTATCTCCACCCTGCCGTAAGGTTAGAATTGTACTTTCGGAAAAGGGAATTGAGGCAGAGTTTAAGACTGAAAATTTATGGGATAGGCGTCCCGAGTTTTTAGCCCTAAATCCTGCTGGAGATGTCCCGGTTTTGGTTGAAGAGAATGGCCAAGCAATCTGCGGTTCTATAGCGATTTGTGAATATCTTGAAGAAGTTGCACCATTGCCGAGCTTGTTAGGCGCTTCTCCACTAGAAAGGGCTGAGGTAAGGCGATTAGTTTCTTGGTTTGATCAGAAATTTAACGAAGAGGTAAGTGAGAATCTGGTTGGAGAAAAAATTATGAAGCGATTTTTACGCCGTGGTGCGCCTGATGGAGCTGCTATTAGGGCGGGTAAAAAAAACTTGGGTTATCACCTTGAATATATAGCATGGTTGTGTGAGCGGAGAAATTGGTTGGCGGGGAACGATATGTCACTAGCCGATATTGCAGCTGCAGCACATCTATCCTGCTTGGATTATTTGGATGATGTACCTTGGGGCGAAAATGAAAGAGCCAAAGAATGGTATGTACGCATGAAATCCCGTCCATCAATGCGACCAATTCTTGCTGATCACCTGCCTGGTGAGCCCCCCCCTAAGCATTATGCTGATCTAGATTTTTAGTTTTTATCTATGCACTATCTAGTTATATGGGATATTAGTGATTTTACACTGCATTTTAATATTATCCATGATGTTAACTCGGTAAAAACACTCCTTTTCCAGTCTTCTGCTCGTTTAAAAGTTTGTAAGCCTCATCAGCTTGTGCCAGCTTAAATTGATGCGTGAATATACCGTCAACATCGATTTTGCGATCTGATACAAAACGCGCACAATCGGCCTGACCATTTTTTGAAAATGTCCAGTGTCCAACTAGGGAAATCTGTCGAAAGGTCAGGTCAGGTCCTACTTCCACAGTTAGGTCGCCTCCGCCGGCAATGAAACAAGCAGTACCCCATTTTCTTGTACCCTTTACCGCGGCAGTGCGCGCTTGTTTAACACCGGCGGTTTCAATGGTCTTATGAGCACCTTCACCATGCGTGAGATCATAGATCGCTTTTACGGGATCAATTTCTTCTGGGTTTATTGCAGCGTAAGCACCTTTCTCAAGTGCTAAAGACCTGCGTTCTTTTGAGGTTTCGATAGCAATAACACGCGCTCCCATTTCGGCGCTAAACTGTGTAGTTGATAGTCCAACTGGACCCTGTCCGAAGATAGCAATGGTCTCATCCCCTTCAAGTCCTATCCTTTTCAGAGCCCCATAGGCTGTTCCGGTGCCACAAGAAATGGCTGCTCCGGTCATGAAGGATAGATCATCTGGTAAGGGTATTAAAGTATGTGATGCTACACACATATA
>DEBE01000227.1:0-180 GCA_002348425.1 Alphaproteobacteria bacterium UBA2964
CCCGTCAACGATATCGACCTGAGCCTGGTCACGGCTGAAGCGCTGACCGATCAAGCGATCACCTTAACCTGGGTGGATACCACGCACGGTAGCATACTGTTGCATAGCGCGCAATTAAAAGGCAACAGCGCACCGATACGGATCAACGTAGGTCATCTACAAAAAGAATTGGATATCCCT
>DEBE01000227.1:307-869 GCA_002348425.1 Alphaproteobacteria bacterium UBA2964
TCGAGGTTATCCTGGATTATCCCGCCAACGATATCGACCTGAGCCTGGTCACGGCTGAAGCGCTGACCGATCAAGCGATCACCCTAACCTGGGTGGATACCACGCACGGTAGCATACTGTTGCATAGCGCGCAATTAAAAGGCAACAGCGCACCGATACGGATCAACGTAGGTCACCTACAAAAAGAATTGGATATCCCTGTGGATATCAGCTACCAGTTCCTTGGCAAAGACCAAGATAGGCTAGGCAGCGGCAATACGATACTGGAGATCATGCCGGTACCGACCGAGTTTGCCTTGCATAACAATTACCCCAACCCGTTCAATCCGGTCACCACGATCAATTACGATCTACCGCAAGAAGGTACCGTGCGCCTGATCATCTACGATGTGATGGGACGCGAGGTAACCAGGCTGGTTAACGGCTTCACCCCTGCCGGCTATCACAGCGTGCGCTGGGATGCCAAGAACCAGATGGGTGAGAGCGTATCCGCTGGGGTGTACTTCTACCATCTGCAGTCCGGTAAGTTTATCAAGACGCAGAAGATGGTACTGTTGAAGTA
>DEBE01000227.1:1209-10712 GCA_002348425.1 Alphaproteobacteria bacterium UBA2964
TAGCGCTTTTTTTAATTTAATTTTTTGTTAGTTTGCATTCCCTAAAAATTATTATTTTCCGAAGATAAATTGGACTGGTTACGCTGTGATTGGTATCACGCAAAAGTGATATTATCCAGCTGTAAATTTGTAGATACTTTTTTTTGAGGAAAAATGATAAGAAAACCATCTATGTCAATCTATAAAATGTTAAGACCTAAAAAGGGTCTACTGAGCCTGTGCCTAATCGCATTGACCAGTGTATCCATTGGGTATGCGCAAACAGGGATCAAGGGCTTAGGGCGACTCCAGCACGATGAAGATCAAGGAATTCATAATGCGCTGTATAAGATCAGTGATTCTCGCGCTATCTTGGCTTACTCCGGATTTAAGAGCCTAGGATATGTACGTACGTTCTCGATAGCGAACGATGGTACGATCGCCCAGCTAGGTGAATTAAGATTCGATGATGACGATGCGGAAAATATCGCTATTGAGCAGGTTACAAGCGATGTGTATGTGATTGCCTACAAAGGACGTAGCAATGACGGATTTATCACCACCGTGAAGGTTTCCGCTGATGGAAAAACCATTACCCAGCTTAAAAAAGTAGAGCACGATAAACAGCAAGGGCTCTACAATAGATTAATCAAAGTCGACAGCGACACGTATGCGCTGTACTATTATGGGGCCGCAGCAGGTAACGGTGCGACCATGAAAACATTTACGATTCCTGCTGACGGATCCACGATAACCGAAGAAAAATCGGTTGTTATAAGCGGGAACATTACTACGCCACCGGCATTAATACAGGCCGATAAAGACACCTATATTTCTGTACATAGTTACAGTAATAACGGCATAGTGCGCACCTGGGACATTAGCGCAGATGGCAAAACCATTACCAACGTTAAAAGTCAAACCATTAATCAATTTGGACAATACCCTAGCATTGTCAAGCTCGATAGCGATAGCTACGCGGTGGCAAGTTACGGTCAGGCCACAGATTATAGCGGGTACAATAGGCAGGGTGGCATTATTACAACGCTTGATATTCCCGCTGACGGCTCGACCATCACAGAGGTTGCCGAAATGCTGCATAGCAACACCTATGGGAAATACAACTCGTTTGTTGACTTTGGAAATAATATCTATGTCCTAGCCTATCAAGGAGAATCCAATCGCGGCAAATTAAGAACCGTTCGGATCAATCCGGATGGCAAGCTGATTCACCTGGTCCAAAAAGGTGATTTTTACAATAGCACAACAACCTATAATAGCATGGTCAAACTGGGCACGAACGTTGCGCTGATCGCGCATTCCGACGGAAGCAAGCTGGGCTACTTACAATCTTTTAAAATTGAAAACGATCATCCCTATTTTAATGCGGTAACGCTCGCTTTGGATAATAGCGCATTGAAAGTGACCTTCAATGAAGCGGTCTTTAATACCAATGGGGGCAGCGGAGCCTTGGAGGCGAGCGACTTTAAAATGGGCATCAGCGGTGGTCAAGCAACATTGACTAGCGCTACCCCTTCCAGTATTTCTATAAGTGGCAATACCTATACATTGGGTATCCCGCTCAATACCGCTAAAAAACCCATGGGAACAGAGGTGATCACGGTTGAACCGCTAGCCAATTCCATCTACGATACGGATGGCAATGTGGTGGTTAACCCTAGCGTTGCAAGCGAGTATTATATTGATCGCAGTGGCAATATCAATAATTGGCGTAACCGGAAAACCTTAAATGATCAGCTTTTGCCGTTCATTCAAAGTGCAGATACCGAAATTGCGGTAGCAAACACACCGTTTGCGGTCACGTTTAACGAGCCGGTCTACAGCAAAAATGATGGCTCAGGTAACCTAGAAAAAGAAGACTTTGTCCTATCTATTACTGGGGGAACAGGTACATTAAAAAGCGCTACCCCTACCAGTATTTCTAAAAGCGGAAACAAGTATACCCTTGCGATAAGCTATGATAAGCTTGCCAATGGTAAAGAAACTTTATCCGTCGCTCCCGCTTCAAATGCAATTTATGATAAGGCCGGAAATATTGCTTCTACCACCCAGTCCAATAACTCGATCACGCTCAACGATGGAAGGCTGACGATAGGAAAAAGTCATCCGCTCTACTCCTCTACCTCCTCCTATTTCCAAACCGTCAAATTAAATAGGGCCGGTGCAAACTCTGGAAAAGAGTATTTTGTTTATTACCATCGTTACTATTACCCTTATCAAGCGCTCCTGCATATCCCAACGGATGGAAATAGCGTTACCGCAAAAATTAATGAACACGCAGATGGCGGAACCAGCGGTCGTGGGCATCATGCGGTGATTAAAGGGCCGGGCAACCTTTATATTACAGCAAGGCAGGGTTATAACTATCGAACCAGTGTAAGGGATCATTTAATTGTAGAAACCATTGTGATTCATAATGATCGAATTAGAAAAATTTATGGCATAAAGGTTTCCGATAATGCTACCAGCTCCTACAATAGGTACCCCTCTCTGGTGCAAATGAATGATAGCACTACGGTGATCGCCTTTGAAGGCAAAGACTACGACGGCATGATCGCCACACTAAAAATAAAATCGGATGGGGTAATAGAGCTTTTAAATAAACTCGAGCACGACACTTCTCAAGGTCGGTACAATTCGCTGGTCAAGGTAGATGATAATACCGTGGCGTTAGCCTACGAAGGGTATAATAAAGGCAATCTCAGCACTTTTGATATCGCAGCGGATGGAGCAATTACCGAAATTGCTTCTCATACTTACGCGTCAGCTAGTGGAGCCGGAAGCCATAATCATCTGATCAGGCTAAATGCTCAAACCTTTGTTCTGGCCTACAAAGGTGCAAGCAGTGATGGCTATATAAATACCTATGCAATTTCAGATGATGGAAAGACTATTACAAAAAAGAAAGAGCTGGAACATGATACCAACCAAAACGCTTATAACTCGCTATTAAGGACCGGTCCCAATAGCGTAATGCTAGCCTACTCTGGAGTCAATGATGATGGGTTTATCAAAAGTTTTGATATAACCTCAGATGGTACAACCATTACCCAAAACATTAACCTAGAGCACGATAAGGGTCGCGGTCAGTACAATAATCTATTCCCGATTGATTCGGATACCTATGGCTTGAGTTATTATAATACTTCTGGACATGGACATACCAAAACATTTAATAGCGCGCTAGGCGCAAGCGATGTTACCCCAGAGATATCAAGCGTCAGTATGGCTGCAACCAATACTTCGCTACAAGTTACTTTCAATGAACCGGTCTTTACCAATTCTGCTGCAAATACAGCGCTAGTAAAAGAAGATTTTAAATTATCAATAACTGGAGGCACAGCAAAGCTATCCAGCGAAACACCCTCCAGTATCGCAATCAGTGGAAATACCTATAAGCTTGGCGTTTTAGTGAGCGGAACCGCTAATGGTAATGAAAAATTAACCGTGGTTCCTGCCAGTGGTTCTACTATTTACGATGCGGACGGTAATGCCGCTAACCAAAACCAAGACCACAATAATTCTATTTTCCTTGCGGATAAAACTCCCGCGAAAATTGTCAAGTCGAAACTGATTTTTAATGAACATATTGACATCTACTTCGATGATGTTGTATTTGGAGCAAACAACGGGCAAGGTAATCTCAACGCCAATGATTTTGTATATACCATAACAGGGGGGACTGCAACCCTTGCTAGCAATAAACCATCTAGCGTAGAAGGATATGCGCGCTACGATGGCACCCAAGAAGAAGGTGGCTATTTTAAGCTTGGAATTAAATTAAGCGGCGTTCCCAATGGGGAGGAAAAATTAACGGTCGCGGTCGCGGATAATGCGGTTTATGATCTATGGGGAAACGCTTCGGTTAAGACTGAAGCAAAAACGACTGTTACGCTCTCCAAATCAAAAATGCTCTCCAAAGGTATCTTTGAATTCGATACCGAATTCGGTCGGATGTCATCCGTGGCACAGTTAAGCGATGGCAAGTATGTTGTTGCCTATGAAGGTCCAGGTAATGATGGCTATATCATGACGTATAGCGTAGCGGATGATGGTACGATCAAAGAACTAAGAAAACAGGAACATGATACTCAGCATGGTCAATGGAATTCACTGCTCAAAGCGGATGAGGACACCTACATACTGGCCTATGGAACCAGTGGCAATGATGGCATGATCAAGACCTTTGATATTCCCGCTGATGGAAGCTCAATAACAGAAATAAAATCATTAGAGCATGATGGATCTAATGGTACCTACAATTCACTGGTTCGGGTTGATCATGATACCTATCTCTTGGCTTATAGTGGTCATAGCGGTGATGGTTATTTAAAAACCTTTGATATACCTAAAGATGGCAAGACCATCACGCAGGTTAAAAGTAAGGAATATGATCGTTGGGAGGGGCGATATATGTCCCTAGTAGAACTCCAGCCAAACTATTTTGCTGTGGCCTATAGCCATTCGTTGTCTAATCATAGAGGGGGTTCCACAAGCTACTGGGGTTCTTCAATTCATACCTACAAGGTTCCAGATGATGGTACTACTATCACTGGAATCGCTTCGCTACAACACAACAAGAGAACTAGTAATAATAGACATGATGTGTTTGTAAAATTAGATGAGGATAGTTATGCCCTAGCCTACAGAGGTTATGGCGATGTACGTGATGCACATAAAGGTGTATTAAAAACGTTTACTATCCCTAAGGACGGTTCGTCGATCACGCAAGAATCCGCACAAAGTATTTTTGATGATAATACCAGCACAGAAGATGGAAATTATAATGCCGTACTGAAAATGAATTCAGAGAATCTGCTTGTCAAATCCCGTGATAAAAATGCAGACTGGTGGCTAAAGACTTATAAGATATCCAATACCGGAAAAACACTTACTGAAGACTGGAAAATAAGAATTGCCACGAACTCGGATTGGAACAGAGAGCGGTCGCTATTCCAGGTGAGCGGTGATGTGTTTGGCGCAGCTTACCCCGCCGCTAGTTCCGATGGATATATCCAATTGGTCACGATGGAATCAGATGATTCAAAAAAGCCTGTGATTGCAAATGGAAAAATGTCGTTTGATAATATGCAATTTTTAATTGGAATCGATGAGCCGGTCTTTAAAGCAAATACCGGTAAAGGAATGATTGAAAAGACCGATTTTGATCTGACCTTGACGGGAGGAACCGCAACCCTTTCCAGTAACAATCCCACCTCTATCACTCGCCTTAAGGATAAATATCTGCTTACCGTGGGTTACAATGGAATCGCTGATGGCAATGAGAAACTGACGATCGCTCCAGCCAAGGATGCGATCTTTGATGGCAAGGGTAATGCGATGGATGTAGCGCAGTCCAATAATACATTTACTTTAAATGAAAAGACGCCACCTGCGATCACAGCAACTACGCTTTCAAGCGATAACATAACCGCTACGGTTACCATGAGCGAAAAAGTATACGCTAATGTTAACGGATCTGCCAATCTAACTAAGGATGATTTTAATTTATCTTTAAGCGGTGGAACCGCAACGTTAGCGAGGTCTACCCCAAAAACAATTTCACAGTCTGGTACTACCTACACCCTCACGATTGAGTATTCAGGGGTTGCCAATGGAACCGAAACATTGACCATTACACCCGCGCTAAAATCAATGTACGATGTCGCGGGCAACGAGGCTTCTACTGTCCAAAGTAATAATAAACTTTCCCTCAATGAAGTTCGGATTTTAACGGAAAAGACCAGTGTTCATAATTCAAGTCAAGGCAACTGGAACTCCATGCAACAGCGTGACGCTGATACCTATGTACTAGCCTATACCGGTCGCTCAGCAGATGGTTTTATTCAAACGTTTGACATCAATGCGAATGGGTCTACCATTACCAAAAAAAGAAGTTGGGAGCATGATGGCAACCAAGGTAATTATAACTCGCTAGTAAAGGTGTCGGATGATATCTTTGCTTTGGCCTACGCTGGCTATTCGAGTGATGGTTATATCAGAACATTTAAGGTTGATGCAAGTGGCAAAATTTCAAGTAAAAAGGTTAAAGAACATAATACCAATTACGGTATCTACAATGCATTGACGCACCTGGTAGGGACCACCTATGTACTGGCGTATACCGGTGCATCAAATAAGGGGAAAATGTCAACCTTTACCATCCCGGCAGATGGCAGCAGTATTACTATTAAAAAAACCATCAATATGGATGCAAGTGGTGCTGCCTACAACGCGATCCATAAAATGACGGACAGCACCGTAGTGGTGGTCTATCAAGGAAGCGGTCCCAAATTCTTAATGAAAACGTTTCAGATATCTAGCGATGGAAAAACGATCACTGAAAAGAAATCTGAGACCATTTACGAAGGAAAAGCACACTGGAATGCCATCGCCCAGGTGGATGCAAATACCTACGTTATCGCCACGCAAGGCAAGGATGATGATGGGTATCTCTATACGTACGATGTAGCTCCTGATGGTTCATCGATCGCTAAAGTGACGGAACTTGAATTTGATGATGAGAAATCATTGCATCATACCCTCTACAATGCAGGTTCAAATTCATTTGTGTTGGCGCATACAGGCACCTCCAACAGTCGAACCTACGGTAAAATGTTTACCATCCCGGCAGATGGCAGCAAAATAAATCAGATTTATAACACCAAATTAAATGATTACGGACAAGGGCAATCGGCCTTATCCAGAATTGATGCAGATACCTACGCTTTCGCTTTCTCTGGAAGTGGTGTTGATGGCATTATGTCTACTTTAACAGTTAGGGCGGGCGATACAGTTCTTCCGGTTATTTCTTTCATCGCAATCAATGATGATAATTCATCCGTGCAAGTTACCTTCAATGAAGAAGTGTACAATTCAGCTGGCGCCAGCGGTAGCCTAGAAGTTTCAGACTTTAGCTTAACGATCGCCGGGGGTACTGCAAAATTACCAAGCGCAACGCCAACCAGTATATCTGCAAATGGCAAAATCTATACGCTAGGTTTTGATCTCACCGGAACTGCTAATGGGCAAGAAGTTTTTAAAGTCAGTCCAGTAGAGAAAGCTATTTTTGATGGCGGCGGCAATACAGCAGCAACCAATCAAACCAATGGCAGCGCCAACTTGAAAGATAAGACTGGTCCCGCTATCTCTAAGACAGTTCTGGCCAATGATAATAGCACAGCTACAATTACCTTTAATGAAAAATCGTACAGTACTGGTAGCGGCAGTGGCGCCTTAGAGAAAAGTGACTTTGTACTATCCATCGATGGTGGACTTGCTAAACTGGCTGGCACCACACCAACCAGCATATCGGTATCAGGAAATGATTATACCCTAGGATTTGGTCTTACAGGATCACCGGATGGAAATGAAGTATTAAAGATAAATCCAGCATCCAAATCGATTTTTGATGCGAGTGGAAATATTTCTACCACTCTACAAACAAATAACACCGCAAACTTAAAAGATATTGTTCCTGCGGTTATAGACTCCATTGAATTGGCAGGTGACAATAGCATTGTTCAAGTATTTTTCAACGAACCAGTATTTAGCAAGGAGGATGGTAGTGGCGCCTTAGACTCGGCTGACTTTGTGTATTCTTTAACTGGTGGCATTGCAACCTTAGCTAAAAAATATCCCAGCTCTGTAAGCGGAAGCGGCACGAAGACCCTATCGCTAGGTGTCCTGTTAACGGGAAGACCCAATGGAAAAGAAGTTTTAACCGTTACACCGGTAAGTAAATCAGTATTTGACAAACCGGGCAATATAACCTCCACAACCCAGTCCAAAAATAAAGCGAATTTAAACGATAAATTTGTGCCGCAGTATTCCGCCAGCGCTCTGGCACCTGACAATAGCGTAATTGCGGTGACCTTTAACGAACCGGTGTTTGCCAAATCAAATGCGACAGGTAAAATCGATACGAGCGATTTTGAATTTACCCTAAATGGTGGAAGCGCTAAGCTATTAAAAGCGTACCCAGATAGCGTAGGGCAGGTAGGCAATACATATAGCTTGGGTATTAAACTAGATGGGCTTGCGGACGGAACTGAAACCTTTACTTTTAAGCCTAAGTCAGGAGCTATTTTTGATTCCACTGGAAACAAGGCTAGCACCACGCAAAGCTTTAGCAGTTTAAAACTGAATGATAAAGCACCGCCAGAGATCAAATCCTTATCCTTAGCCGCTGATAACAGCAAACTATCTATAGATTTTACAGAATCCGTTTATAGCAAAGGCAATGGAACAGGCGATCTTGAAAAAAGTGACTTTGTTTTTTCTGTGACAGGCGAAACGATTGTTTTAACATCGCCCTTCCCTACTAGTATTGCCAAATCTGGTAATACATTTACCCTAGGTATTGGTTCGCGAGGCGATCCTAACGGCACCGAAGTTCTTTCGGTGTTGATTGTAGACAATGCTGTATTTGATGGGTCTGGAAACCCTGCTAAGATGGAGCAAAATAAGAATAAAGTAACATTCAATGATAAGAACGCTCCATTGATTACCAAGCTTGACCTAGCTACCGATAATTCAACGCTTACAGTAACAATGAATGAACCAACATTCAGCGCAAGCGATGGCACGGGTAGTCTTGACTCAACCGCCTTCATCTTGAAAATCAATAATGGAACCTCTACCCTCTCGCAGCAGCATCCAAAAACGTTAAAAACTATTGATAGTACTTTTACACATATTTTAGGGCTTCCGTTAACTGGAATTGCTGACGGATCTGAAGAATTGGTCATTAGCTTTGCCGATGATGGATTGTACGATGCATCAGGAACAGCAGCTGCCCAAACGCAAGTCATCAACAAGGTGACCTTGTTTGATCTAAGTGCACCAGTTATATCGGAATCAAAGTTGGATTCAGACAATAAAAAGGTAATGGTTCGATTCAGTGTCCCTGTTTTCTCTAGCGCGAAAGCTACAGGAACTTTAGAGCGTGATGATTTTCGATTATCGCTTGTTGGGGGCTCAGCAACATTAAAAAATACCACGCCTTCAAGTATTGACAGCAGCGACAATGGTCGCCGCTATAAATTAGGAATTGAAATTGCAGGAATTCCAGATGGTCGAGAAACATTGACAATAAACCCAGTAGACAACAATGTTTTTGATGCATCAGCGAATCCAGCAAATAAAGTTCAGTCAAACAATAGCATGAATTTGTTTGATAAGCAGCCCCCTATTATCAAAAGCGTTACGCTTTCATCAACCAATGATTCTCTCTTTGTAACTTTTGATGAATCTGTCTACGCAAAAGAAGATGGAACAGACTCTCTAAAGGCTGATGATTTCCTTCTTTCGCTTAGCGGAGGTATTGCAGGCCTAAAAAATTCCAATCCTGCAACTGCTAGCGGTAGCGGAAAGAATTATATTTTAACATTTGGTCTTTCAGGCACACCAGATGGAAACGAAAAAATCATAGTAAATGCGAATAATAGATCTATTTTTGATGCTGCGGGTAACCCCGGTGTTAATCAGGATAGGGATAATTC
>DEBE01000051.1 GCA_002348425.1 Alphaproteobacteria bacterium UBA2964
AAGTTTTTGGTCCAGAAAAAACAATGAATTCCAACCAAAGAAACATAATTGGTGAACTAAACGAGCGGTCTCGTAAAGTATTTTCGGAAATTGTTTCCTCTTACTTAGATGACGGCGAGGCTGTCGGGTCGAGAACATTGTCACGTCGTTTGGATAAACCTTTATCCGCTGCGAGCGTAAGAAATGTTATGGCAGACCTTGAAGAACTTGGTCTTCTGTATTCCGAACACGTTTCAGCTGGGCGCCTTCCCACCGACCTCGGTTTGCGGCTATTTGTTGATGGTTTACTTGAGGTTGGGAGTATTACTGCCGAGGAGCAAAAAACTATCGAGACACAATGTGCGACCGCAGGAAAAACCCTTAATGAAGTTTTAGAAGAAGCTTCTGGCGCACTTTCAGGATTATCGCGATGTGCTGGTCTGGTAGTGGCTCCTAAAAGCGACCGTGCACTTAAACATATTGAATTTGTAAGTCTGGGCGATGGCCGTGCACTTGTTGTAATGGTCGCCGAGGATGGCTTTGTTGAAAATCGTGTTATTGATGTTCCAATCGGCACCCCCCCTTCGACCTTAATTCAAGCGACTAATTATCTTAATGCACGCCTCGCAGGAAGAACATTGGCAGATGCCGAAAACATGATTGAAAAAGAGATAGCGGATCATCGGGCTCAACTAGATGAATTAACGCGCGATCTTGTTGGAGCTGGGATTGCTACCTGGGCGGGTGATGATGATCGTGGCGCGCTAATTGTAAAAGGGCATGCGCGGCTATTAGACGATGTGAGTGCTGTAACTGATTTAGAGCGGGTTAGAGCTCTTTTCGAGGCCCTCGATACACGGGATCTTATGGCTAATTTGCTTGATAGAACTCAATCGAGCGATGGGGTACAAATCTTTTTGGGGGCAGAGAATGATCTTTTCAATGTGGCAGGTTGCGCAATGGTGGCGGCGCCATTTACCGGAAGCCGAGGTGAAATTGTCGGGGCAGTAGGTGTAATTGGCCCGGCACGGATAAATTATGCTCGAATAATTCCAATTGTTGATTATACAGCACAAGTAGTTGGCCGAATACTTAGTTAAAAATAGGATAAAGCAGTGGAAAAAAAAGATATTAAAAGTTCAAAAGAGTTTCCTGAACCGGAAGAGTCAAATCAATCTGTCAGGGAAGAAGAAGCCACCATAGATACTACCTCAGCGGTAGAAGATAAATCCAGTGATTTTCCAGATGATGATAAAAATTCACCATGGGGTGAAGAAGGACCGGAAGCGGAAATAGCCGACCTCAAAGACAAACTTTTGCGTGCTTTAGCCGAGAACGAAAACACCATCCGCCGAGCCAAAAGAGAGCGAGAAGACACAGCAAAGTATGCGACTGCAAATTTTGCGCGTGATATGCTTACAGTTTCTGATAATTTGGGCCGGGCAATAGAGGCAATTCCGGAGAGCTTACAAACTGCAGATGAAACAATAAAGGCATTTCTTGAGGGCATTAATCTTACCAGTCGAGAGTTGCTTGGTGTGTTAGAAAGGCATGGTATTAAGAAGATTTCACCGTTGGGCGAAAAGTTTGACCACGACCGGCATGAGGCCCTATTCGAAATCCCAACTTCGGATGAAGAGCCTGGCAACGTGGTTAAAGTTATTGAAGATGGCTTTTTGATATATGATCGATTGCTTCGACCAGCTAAAGTTGGTGTTTCAAAGGCCGGTTTAACTGAAAAGTCTACAGAGGATGAAGAAAAAAATAAATAAGCATAATTTTTTTGATACAAAAATTATTAAAGAAATATATTTTTCGCGATTCTGTTTCTTGAGACTTTTTGTTAATATTTCTTGGATAAATCTAAATTCGATTGAAACATGAAGCAACAATGGTTGCAGCATTGGCAGTTCGTACCTATATAAGGTTATGAAGACCTCTTCTTAGGTCTACAAACTTTAAATTTATAACAAACAATAAATTATGTTTTAAGCTTGGTACTTAATAGAGCTTAAATTAGGTTTTAAATAAGAGGGCAAAATGGCCAAAGTTATTGGTATTGATCTTGGTACTACAAATTCTTGTGTAGCTGTCATGGAGGGTAGTGACGCTCGTGTTATTGAAAACAGCGAAGGAGGACGAACCACACCTTCGATGGTTGCCTTTACAGAGGACAATGAACGCCTTGTTGGTCAATCTGCTAAAAGACAAGGTATCACAAATCCAGAAAATACTCTATTTGCCATAAAAAGATTGATAGGTCGGACCTTCGATGACCCAATGACCTCCAAGGATATAGATCTCGTTCCATATTCCATTGTAAAGGCTGATAATGGTGACGCGTGGGTGGACTCTCGAGGAAAACAATATTCACCTAGTGAAATTTCTGCTTTTATTTTAATGAAAATGAAAGAAACTGCCGAGGCGCATTTGGGGGAGACTGTTAAAGAAGCGGTTATCACGGTGCCGGCATATTTCAATGATTCGCAACGTCAGGCTACGAAGGACGCTGGTCGGATTGCTGGCTTAGATGTGCTCCGTATAATCAATGAGCCTACCGCGGCGGCGTTAGCCTACGGCCTTGACAAGAAACAGAATGGAACGATTGCGGTTTATGATCTAGGTGGAGGTACATTTGACGTTTCAATCTTAGAAATAGGAGACGGGGTTTTTGAGGTAAAATCGACTAATGGTGATACCTTTCTCGGTGGGGAAGATTTTGATGCGAAAATTATTGATTACCTAGCGGAGGAATTTAAAAAAGAGCAAGCGATAGACTTGCGCAATGACAAGTTAGCTTTGCAACGTTTAAAAGAAGCCGCAGAAAAAGCAAAGATCGAGCTTTCATCAACAGCGCAGACGGAGGTTAACCTGCCATTCGTTACTGCGGATGCGTCAGGCCCCAAACATTTGAATATTAAACTTACCCGAGCGAAGCTAGAGGCGCTTGTCGAGGACCTAGTTAGCAGAACGATTGATCCTTGCAAGGCCGCATTAAAAGATGCGGGCCTATCTGCTGGTGAGATTGATGAGGTGATTTTGGTGGGCGGAATGACCCGCATGCCCAAGGTCATTGAGGCCGTGGAGTCGTTCTTCGGGAGAGAGCCCCATCGTGGCGTTAACCCAGATGAAGTCGTTGCAATCGGCGCATCAATTCAGGCGGGGGTACTGACAGGCGATGTCAAAGACGTGTTATTGCTCGATGTTACTCCCCTTTCTTTGGGGATAGAAACGCTTGGGGGCGTGTTTACTCGTTTAATTGACCGTAATACGACAATACCGACCAAAAAAAGTCAGACATTTTCTACGGCAGAAGATAACCAGAGCGCGGTTACGATTCGAGTGTTTCAAGGCGAACGTGAAATGGCAGCCGATAATAAAATTCTAGGGAATTTTGATTTGGTGGGTATACCTGCCGCACCGCGAGGTATGCCTCAAATCGAAGTTACTTTTGATATTGATGCCAATGGACTAGTAAATGTGGCTGCTAAAGATAAAGCGACCGGTAAAGAGCAACAAATACAAATTCAGGCCTCTGGTGGCTTGGATGACTCAGAAATCGAAAAAATGGTAAAAGAAGCTGAGACCCATGCCGCTGAGGATCAAGCTCGAAAGGAAAAAGTTGAGTTAAAGAATCAAGCGGAAGCTATAATTCACTCAACAGAAAAGAACCTTCAGGAGCATGGGGATAAAATAGATGGTGGTGACAAAGCTCAGGTAGAAACTGATATAGAGGCTCTCAGAGAAGTTATGGAGTCCGACGATAGTGAAATAATCAAGACAAAATTAGAAGCATTATCTCAGTCGGCTATGAAAATAGGTGAGGCAATTTATAAAGCAGAACAGGAGGCCGCCTCTGCAGAAAATCCCGAGGATACAAACGCCGCTTCTAGTGATAAGCCTGGCGATGATTCTAAGGTTGTGGACGCCGATTTTGAAGAAGTCGAAGGCGAAGAGAAAAATAAAAATAAATCATCTTAGGTCAATTATAATCGCCTTTGGATAGTATTGGAAATTGGGTAATGGCCAAAGAAGATCCATATAAAGTATTGGATGTCTCTCAAGATTCGTCAGCGGATGAAATAAAAAAGGCTTTCAGAAAAAAAGCCATGCAATATCATCCTGATCGAAATCAGGGTGATTCATCAGCAGAACAAAAATTTAAACAAGTAAACGAGGCCTATGATATTTTGAAAGATGATCAAAAGCGTGCAGCTTATGACCAATTCGGTCATGCCGCTTTTGATGGCAATAATAATGCGGCTGGTGGCTTTAGTGCCGGCGGTTTTGCAGATATTTTTGATGAAATGTTTGGTGATTTTACCGGTCGCAGCAGAACTAGTGGTGGTAGTGCTCAAGGGTCTGATCTTCGCTATAATCTAGAAATTTCTCTAAATGACGCTCACGTAGGTCTTGAGACGCGTATACGGGTTCCCACTTCCGTGATTTGTGATTCCTGCAACGGCTCGGGTGCTAAGAAGGGGACACAACCGATAACGTGTGGGGCTTGTCAGGGCCGAGGCAAGGTGAGAGTAAATCAGGGTTTTTTTGCAATCGAACGCACCTGTCCGAATTGTAATGGCGCGGGCCGTATAATAGAGTCCCCATGTGAGGCTTGTGGTGGCACAGGCGCTGTACGGAAGGAAAAAACCCTAGAAGTTTCAATTCCTGCTGGCGTAGAAGATGGCATGCGGATTCGTCTTTCTGGTGAGGGCGAGGCAGGCACTCGTGGAGCTCCAGCTGGCGATTTATATATTTTTATTTCCGTTGGGCTACACCCTCTCTTTTCTCGGGAAGACTCGGATATATTTTGTACGGTTCCCATCCCAATGACTACCGCAGCCTTAGGTGGAACTGTTGAGGTTCCCTCAATAGATGGTAGTCGCGCTAAAGTTACTATACCATCGGGGGCCCAAAGTGGTCATAGAATGCGGCTACGGGGGAAGGGCATGAACGGATTACATGGCAAGAGCCGAGGTAACATGTATATAGAGCTGCAGGTTGAAACCCCTGTCAATTTGTCAAAAGAACAAAAACAAAAATTAGAAGAGTTTCGGGCAACTCTAAAAAACGGGGGTAAAGTCACTGGGAAATCTACTAGTCCGGAATCCGAGGGGTTTTTTACTAAGGCTAAAAAATTCTGGAATGATCGTACGGATTAAAGCTTGATTGATCGGCGTTTCCAGATCTTTTAATTAGTATTCTCCAATTAAAAAATTGGGTTTTATTTATCGCCGATGTATTGTGAGTGTAATTTATAAAAGGAAACTCACATGGCGGAAATGAGAATAGGAGTTGTAGGGGCCTCTGGGAGAATGGGTCGTGCAGTTATACGCCAGGTAACTAATACACCTGGCTGTGCAGTCGTAGCTGCATGCGAACATTCTTTAAGTGAAGATATTGGAAGGGATGCTGGAGATCTAGCGGGCTGTGGCAGTCTTGGTGTAAAAATTGAAGAAGAGACACCAAATCTTTTCGGCCAAGTTGATGCAATGATCGAATTTTCAATACCCGAGGCAACTGTTGCACACTCTTTAAATGCGGCTAATGCAGGTTGTATTCATATAATCGGCACTACAGGTCTCACAACGGATGATGAGATAAAATTGAGGGGAGCAGCCAAAAAGACGACCATAGTTTATGCACCTAATATGAGTATGGGAGTAAATATCTTATTTGCTTTAACTAAACAGGTATCGGCGATATTGGATGATGACTTTGATATCGAAATAGTTGAAATGCATCACCG
>DEBE01000017.1 GCA_002348425.1 Alphaproteobacteria bacterium UBA2964
CTCTTAAATTCTGTAAATCGTCCTCGAATCATCTTCTTGATGAAGGAGGAAAATCTAATTGATAATACCGCTACAAATTTTGCAGAGACCAAGCTACTAGCTACTTTTTACGATCGAGGATTTGACGTTGTGGATAGACAATTAGTTCAAGCACTCAAAGGACAAGCGGATTACACGCAGGCGTTAGCTGGAAATGTTTCCGCTGCCGCTAAAATTGCATCGCAATTGGGTGCCGAGGTTATTGTGATTGGAACAGCAAAAATTTCTTCGGGTGGAAAATTTGGTCCAATGTTCTCCGGCCAGGCGGACGTCAACGGTAAAATCGTACGCACCGATACGGGTGAGATACTCGCTGTGGTGCCCTCTGTCAATGGAAAGCATCCCCATATATCAGCCTCCACTGCTGGAACAATGGCAACCAACAAGGCAGCTGAAGAGCTTGGTAATAATATTATCACTCAATTGATAACCAAGTGGAGCACACAACAATCAAACTTCACAAAGATATATGTAGTTCTTCAAAAAGCCGACTTCATGTCTTATATGACGTTTGAATCGTTTTTAAAGGCACAAACGGTTTCAGGAATTCGAAACGCATATGCCAAGAGCCTAAACGATGGAGTGGCGGAGTTTGAAGTAGAGTTTGAAGGAAAGGCGCAAGCCTTGGCAATGGGTCTTGCTCAAACAAGCCCTGACGGTCTATCTATTAAAGTAACAGGACTCAGTGGTAACAGAATCACCGCTGAAGTTGCACAATAATTAAAAAGGAATAAACATGAAGAAATTTTTATTCATAATCACAGCACTGTTCGGACTTGTGTTTGCGCAAGGCGTAGTCACGCAGCTTGATAATGGTAGTATCAACTATTCCGACCAATCGATCACCGCTGTCGGAATTGGGTTTGTTCCAACGAACGCTGTAAACGCAGGACAGGCCAGAAGAATGGCTTTGCGCATCGCAAAGCAAGATGCCATGAGACAGCTTATTGAGATTGTTAATGGAGTGACTCTAACCAGTGAAACCACAATGAGCGGTGCAATGGTAGATGATGTGATCAATACCAAAGTGAGAGGATTCATTCGTGGTGCGCGTCCAGTGGGTCAACCAAAATATCTAAGCGACACTTCCGTTGAAATGGAATATTCTGTTCCTATGAGTGGAATTTCAGATATAATTTTACCTCCAGTTACCGTACCCACGCCCAATCAGCCTGGATCAGATAACGCAAGTGCTGCACCTGGTGGCGATGCTACCCAGGCAGGTGGAGTCACTGGAGTGATTATAGATGCAAGAGGCCTAAAAGCTCGACCAGCTATGGCTCCGCAGATCTTGGACCAAAATGGTAATGCTATTTACGGGCCTGGCAAATATTCAAGAAAATATGCTGTGGAAAATGGAGTTGTTGGTTATTCGAAAACACTTGAAGCCGCACAAAAAGACCAGCGCGTCGTTGGCAACCCCATTGTTGTAAAAGGAGTTGGTATAGCTGGAACCAATCGTACAGACATAACCATTAGTAATGCCGATGTGTCAAAAATTAATATGGCAAATAGAAATTATAAAGTACTCAACGATTGTAGAGTACTCATTTTAATAGATTAATATAAGGAATATCATGAAGTTTAGTTTTTTTCAATTATGGATAGGGCTTAGTCTCACTTTGGGATTTGCCCAAAACGATCTCAAAGAACAAACCGCACCTGATCCCTTGGATTTGAAGATCGGTGATGAGGCGCCTTCTTTTGCCCTGATGTACGAACCCGGAAAGTTTGAATTCCTTAAAAACTGGTCCGAAGTTGAAGGTAAAAAGCTTCGCAAGAATGTTACCCAGCCAAACCGTTATGCGGTTGTGCTTAGCTTCTTTGCAACATGGTGTCAGCCATGTATGAAAGAGTTGCCATTACTTGAAGAGGTTTATAAAGAGTATAAGGACACACGAACAAAGTTTTTTCTCATCGATATTACTGATGCAACTCGCAACAATCCTGGTGAGGTATATGGTATGAAATATGCTGATGCGCCAGAGGCAAAGGACTTTTTAAAGAAAAAAGGGATGACCATGCCCATACTATATGATAGGAGAGGGCATACCATGAAACGATACAATGCCATGAAACTCCCAAGGCTCTTTGTTATGGATGGGTATCGCAAAATTACTTTCATGAGAAGAGGGTTTCATGAAGGGGAAGAAGAGAAATTTGTAAAAGATTTATCTGAGGAGATTGAAAAGCGAGTTAAGGCACTCCCTCCGCTTGCTAATTGATTGAATCATACTAATTCTGATAATTCAATAAGATAGAAAGAAAATAATGAAAATATTTTATCGTCTTTTTTGTAGCCTGATAGTTTTTGCTGCGCTGATACCTTTAAATGCACAAGTTACTGAGGGCAAACAAACCGTTGCTGTTCTAGAGTTTGAGGGGAGGGGTATCAGTCAGCTCGAATCCAAAACCCTTACCGACAGACTGATGAGTGAAATGGTGAACACGGACGCGGTTATCATGGTTGAGCGCAATCAGATGGATGAAATATTAAACGAACAAGGTTTTCAGCAGTCAGGATGTACCTCATCGGAATGCGCTGCTGAGGTCGGTGCTTTATTAGGTGTTCAAAATATGGTATCAGGATCTTTTGGTAAGCTTGGAAATTCCTATACAATAGATGCAAAAATGTTTTCCGTTGAAACCGGAGCAACCATTCGCACGGTAAGTAAAACGTATAAAGGTGCAGTTGACAACTTATTGACTGTCATTGAAGTAGTAGCATGGGAGATCGTAGGTCTTCAACCACCACAAGACAAACTTGATATCTTAGCGGCGGCTGACCCCGCTCTTGCCGCAAGCGTTCAGAAATCTGGTGGAGGAAAAACGCTACGCAGATTAATGTGGACAACGCTCTTACTTGGTGGAGGAGCGGCGGCTTATTTAGCATCCACAGTTGAGGACCCGGTTCCACTTCCAGAACCACCAACACTTCCTGGAGGGTCTAACTGATGAAACAATTATACTTTTTATTTTTTGCGCTTTCAATAGGATTTGCCCAGGTGCCAAAAGTTTGGTGGGTTGATGGAATTAATGGCAATGACAACAACAATGGGCAATCAGAAGCAACCGCTTTTAAGTCAATTCAAACGGTGTTTACAAATAATTACTTATCGGCGTATAACGATACAATCTATGTCAAGGAAGGCACGTATGATTTTAAAGATGATAATGTGCAAACCTCTGCAGGGTTTGTACTTGTTGGCGTATCGGGCGCTGAAAAAACCATCTTTGATGCTGGATCAACAAACAGACACTTTTATCTTTTCGTCTATTTTAGTGATCGCGACAAAGGTCGCAAGCAGAAATTTGAAGGGATCTCATTTATAAACGGATATAATGATGGTGAAGGAGGCTCTATAATATCACAGCAATATAATGATATTTACTTTGATGCTTGTATCTTTGAAAACAATGAAGCTAAAAATTATGGTGGTGCAATAGAATCGTGGGGAAGCATTGAAATTAACGGTACTACCTTTAAAAACAATAAAGTACTAACTACGACCGGGTCAAATGAAGGTGGCGCACTTAGATTGTCTAACACTAGCAATGCACCTAACGCTGTTGCTATCATCAAAAATTCAAAGTTTATTGGCAACTCTGCCCAAGCATATAGAAATGCTCAAGGAGGTGCAATCAAAATTGATATAACAGCTGACATCATCAATACGACCTTTATTAATAATTATACCTTATCCGGAGTTAATAATGATTTCACCATGTCCTACTCAGACTCAAGAGGTGGAGCATTATACATTTATGCAACTAGCTATATTAATTATGAGTCTATCCCAGAAACCGTTCGCATAATCAACTCGACTTTTGATGGAAACTATGTTGATTCAGACCTTGAAACTTTGCCTGGTGAAATAAACGCTGCGTCGATTTTAGTCTCTGAAGGAAAGGTATACATGTTCAATAGCAGCATAACAAATTCTCATGTTAAGCATAAAGGAGATATCTATACCGGTATTTACCCGATACAACTTTATCAAGATTATGATGAAAATGACAAAGTTATTCATATAAGTGGCGGTAGTTTTGCCGCAGAATATTCCAATATTCAGTCATATAAAAATCAGCAATGGGGCGGTACCTATCTTTACGATACTTCACCCGGTTTTAAAGATCCGGCTAATGGGGACTTCAGTCTGTCTGATAAAAGTCCGCTAATTGGCCAAGGCAGTGCAACGTGGTCAGATCTTAATTATACTGCTCCTGACAAAGATATACTAGGGAACCCTAGACCAAGCCCTTCTGGAACAGCCCCGGATATTGGAGCCTATGAAAATGCAAACAGCGTAACCGATGCCCCCATGCCTGCTCGTAATTTTGTTGCAAAAGCAATTAGCTATGGAGCGCAGCT
>DEBE01000212.1:0-537 GCA_002348425.1 Alphaproteobacteria bacterium UBA2964
AAATTCGGTTTTCAGGGATACTATTAAAGCGGATGGGTCCACAGAGTATCCTGCAGAAAAGGGTCGCTATCATCTTTTTCTTGCGCCTAATTGTCCCTGGGCACACCGAACTCAAATAGTTCGTCGATTAAAGGGACTGGAAGATATTGTTAGTGTTTCCTTATCAGATTTGCCCAAGATTAGAAGCTGGGCATATTCGGACGGCTTAGGTAAGGGACTGGATCCAGTTGATGGTGTCTTTGAGTTGCATCAGGCGTACAGGGTCGCTCATCCCAATTATACCGGTCGGGTGACGGTGCCAACACTTTGGGATAAGAAGAACTGGACAATTGTAAACAACGAATCTTCCGACATTGTCCGTATGCTGAATGCTGAATTTAATGAGTGGGGTGATAATTCGATAGACCTGTATCCATTGTGCTTGAGATCTGAGATTGACCAATATAACGAAAGAATTTACGAGACGTTGAATAATGGTGTTTATCGTTGTGGGTTTGCAAAGTCACAAGAAGCCTACGAAGAAGCCTACGTAAAATT
>DEBE01000212.1:944-2609 GCA_002348425.1 Alphaproteobacteria bacterium UBA2964
GAAGCGGACTGGAGGCTCTACACCACGCTCATACGATTTGATTTTGTTTACTATGGCCACTTCAAATGTTCAAAATTTCGAATCTGTGATCAGCACAACTTGTGGAATTATTTGAAGGATCTTTTTCAGCATCCTGGTATAGCTGAAATCACGGATATACAGTCTATAAAAGCGGGTTACTGGGGGGAGATGCCCGGCCTGAACCCTTCGGGTATTATACCGCTCGGTCCAGAAGACTTTAACTTAAATGAAATGCACGACCGTGAAAGTTTTACTGTTTCCAGTTGATTTCAAACTCAGTAGATTTTTTTGAGGACAATTTTATTTCAGCTTTTGGCGGCTAACTGCAGAGCTTCAAGGCTATTTTGTATAATATCTTTCTTTAGGTCCTTGGTAATAAATACGATACGGGTATCGTGGTCCTCACTCGGCCACTCCGGCAATTTTACCGGATGATGGAAAATGTGTTGTACGCCGTGGATGGCGAGCGGTTGCTCTTCTCCATCAATATTAATAATGCCCTTAATCCTTAAAAGGTTCTCCCCTCGGTGAGTGATGAGGGTTTGTATCCAGGCAACAAATGCCGGCCACTCCAAGGGCTCTTCATAACGTATACAAAATGAAGATATGCCGTCTCCATGTCTTTCCGGATCATGACTGTGTTCATGTTCACCATGCGGGTGATGTGCGTGATCATGTGCGTGGTCATGAGACTGTGTTTTATTCTGATCTCGGAGAGCTTCCTCTCGAAGCCACTCTTTAACGTCGAAAGTCTTGGTTTCGGGGTCATATAAACCACACCCAAACAGTTTTTCAGGCTTAATATCACCGTGTATCACTCTGTAAATTTTTGCGGTGGGATTAATTGAATGAAGTCTTGCTTCAAGGTCGTTCAGTTGTTCTTCTTGCGCCATGTCAGTTTTGGTGATCACTATCCTGTCTGCAACTGCCGCCTGCTTTCTTGGTTCTTCGTGGCGGTCGAGTTGCCCAAAGCCAAACAAGGCGTCCGAAGTGGAAATTACCCCATCGAGGTAAAAGCGCGTTGCAATTATTGGATCATTTATGAGTGTGTGTAGTATAGGTGCCGGGTCAGCTAATCCCGTCGTTTCAATTAATACGCGCTTGAACTTTGCGACCTCTCCCTTTACTCGCTTTAGAAAAAGCTCGCGCAGTACTCGGGTAAGGTCTCCTTGGATGGTGCAACAAATGCAGCCGGTGGTAAGTTCTACTAGATCTTCGTCAACTGTATCAACTAAATCATGGTCAATACCAATATCCCCGAACTCGTTAACGAGTACTGCCGTCTCCGACATATCTTCGTGTTTTAGTAATGAGTTTAGAAGTGTCGTTTTACCGCTCCCCAGCCACCCGGTTAACAGGGAAACTTGAATGGCGTCTTCTTTATTAGTTTCAGTATTCATTTTTTATATACAGTCTTGGGATCAATCAGAACTTCTGAAATTATCTTAATGCTACCATCATCGACTTTTTTGAAAAAGCAATTTGGCCGCCCCGTATGACAGGCGACCCCCTTCTGGTCCACGATTAGTAGTATTGTGTCGGCGTCACAGTCTATTCTGAACTCCTTAAGGATTTGGACATGGCCCGATTCCTCTCCCTTTCTCCAAAGGTTCGATCGCGACCGGGAATAATAGCAGGCCATGC
>DEBE01000049.1 GCA_002348425.1 Alphaproteobacteria bacterium UBA2964
GAACTGGGACTGTGACGTAGTTGTGATAAACTTTTTTAAAGTTATCAAAATCGTCGTGCAGCGCTCGCGAAGCTCTTATCATGCCGCGGGTCAGCCGACTTAATTCTTCTTGGTGTCCCTGCTCATAGGCCTCGGTTGTGCCCAATACTCCGTGAGGTTGAACGGGGATCAAGTTTTTTAGGTCAGAAAACCCTAAAAGCGTGTGCAGGTTGTTGTTAGTATCGCGGTTTAACGAAATAGCTTCTTCGACTCTTATCAATGATACATCAATGCTATCCTCTAGAAGACGGCTGATTCGCTCGGGGGGAGGTCCAACCGCTTCCCAGTTAATCTCTGACTCATCAATATTTAATGCCCCCACAAGTAACCTCGCCATGTGATGACTAAGAGCACCAAAGCCGTCTAAAGCCCAGGAACATCCTTTGAGTTGTTGGGGGTCTGTTATCCTGTTTTGGGTAACGAGATTCTGTGCCAGTCCCCGAGCCATGGAGACTATCACTCGAACCGGTTGCCCTTCAGATCGAAATTTTAAAACTGGCCCAAGTCCCCCGTACGAGACATCAACGAGGTTATCGAGAACGGCTTGCATAGCGGCCACCCCACCGTGTACCGGTGTCCATGAAACTTCGAGTCCTTCCTCTTGCCAGCAACCAAGAAACGTTGCGGCCGCGCAGGCTAGATCGTCAACACCAAATGTTGGTCCAGATCCAGCGGCAAGTCTAATTGGAAGTATTTTTTTCATTTATGGTTCCTCATGGCGCTTGAGTTGTATCAAGATGAATATGGATAGGCTCTTCCCCATCCTGTATTTCTCTGCCGAGAAGCTGAACGGCCTTTTCGGCTTCACCTAGGGTGTAATTATGAGTGCAAAGTTTTCCAAGTTCTTCCCACCTGTCGGTAAGTAATTCAATTGCACGCGCTGTGTCTTCCCAGTCGGAAGACAAAACCCCAAGCATTGAAATTTCATTAAAAAGTAACTTGTCACTGTAAAAATTATTTAAAGCATTGTGCGTTTTTACGCCCGCCACCACAAGAGTTCCGCCCTTCTTTAACATTTCTATACCTTGGATCAGAGGTTCGGTTGAGCCCATGGAAACATCAAGAACAATATCAGCCTTCCTTCCATTGGTAAGTTGTCGTACCCGCTCTACAGGGTCTTCTTTTTGAACATTGATTGTAGAATCTGCGCCTAGTTCTCTGGCAATTTCCAGACGATATTCGTCTGCGGCTGTCCCGGTAACAATAATTTGACCCGCTCCCATCTCTTTAGCGACTAACGTGGCTAAAAGACCTCGCTGCCCTGGACCTTCAATAACAATTGTTTGTCCTTCTTTAAGATTGGGTCGAGCCCAGGCCCATCGAACGGCGTTGGATAAGGGGTTATTAAGGCTCATAACATCCGTAGGAATATGATCTGGGATTTTATGCATTCGAGATTTCGGGTGCAAATAAAGGTGAGAAGCATACCCGCCCCAGAGGTGTGGCTCAGTATTAAAGCCCATCCTTAATCCATACCCCATATTTGCGTCACAAAAGATTGGGCGTCCATCATGGCATGCAAGGCACTCACCGCAGGGAATAGAGGTTTCGACTACGACACGATCTCCTGCCTTAACATTCCATTTTTTTGATGCATTAATACCGACCCTGTCTACCCAGCCAAAAATTTCATGACCCGGCGTAATCGGTAAAGTGCCGTGCGGTGTCCCTATAAAGTGTCCATCATATTGCTCGTAATCAGTGCCACATAAACCTGCAGCTTCAATTCGTAAAATACCGTCATCTACACCTATGTCTGGAATGGGTATTTCTCGGGTTTCGAATTTTCGCTTCTCCGTAAGCACTGCCGCATATGCTGTTTCGGTCATTACACTAGCTCCGTCCGCCTGAAGCGATCTTACTCGCTGTGGAATTTGTAAACTTTGCTCTTGTATCCTCCATGAACTTAATACAATCTGGGTCGTAGTCATAACGCGGTTCAGGGTCTACCCCCCAATTATTACCTATATTTTGTCCTCTGACCAGCATTGCTGTTGCACCCTTAAAGCGCGTTTCCTTCACGTGAGGAGCTACGTAATGAATGGAAAACCCAACTCGGGGATGGTTGGCTTTATTGGGCCCGGATCCGTGAACTACGCTTTCATGATGAAGCACGACCTGTCCGGCCTTCACTTCGGCGAAGACAGCTTTTTCTTCGGGGACATCAACTACCGTTTGTCCTTGCTGAACTAAATTATGTTCATGCATTCTAATTTCGTGAACAGCGGCGGGTCCTTTATGGGTGCCCGGTATATATTGAACACAGCCAGATTCAATTGTGGAGTCGTTAAAAGCAAGCCAGGCGGTCAGTGTTTCCGCTGGTTCTAAGCCATAATAAAAGCTGTCAGTATGCCACGATACGAAACGTGGATCATTAGCTTTTTTGGTAAAAAATGAAGCACCCCAACATAAAATATTAGGACCAAGAATATCTTCTACAGCGTTTAAAAGTTTTTCGTTCCTTACGACATCGCACAGCCATGGAAAGGGCAAATGCGCTTTAATGCGGAATTTTACTTGGGGCTCGTGCCCAAGTTTGTTTTCCATGCCAACAAATTTATCGTGTAGCTGTTTTGCTTCTTCCTCCGAGTAGGCCTCAACAGGGTATAAAAAACCGTCCTGATTAAACTCTTGGACTTGTTTTTTTGTAAGAGCTTTTGACATTTTCCTAACCTGCCTTTTGTTTAATCAAGTTTATTTTCATCTATAAAATAATAATGCTTTCAGATTAAATACGAAAATTATTTTCAAGTTATACTAGATTAAATAAAGGAGGACGAAATGGCGAATAAAAAAGCTAAGGCTATAGGGATTAATCATGTTGTCCTCGAGGTTGGTGATCTTGATGAAGCCCTTAAATTTTATGGGAAGTTGTTTGATTTTGCCTTGAGAGGTAGAAATGAACATAATGTTTTTATAGATCTTGGTGATCAGTTTATTCAACTAAGACTTGGCAGAACACAAGAGCCTGACGGTGCAAGGCATTTCGGTTTTGTGGTTGATGATCGCAATCTGGTTAATGAGGCTTTGAAAGAGTTAGGTGTCGAGTTGCTTGAGCGGGGCATGAATTTTCGTGATCCATGGGGAAACCGCCTTGAGATAGTTCCCTACAATGAAATTCAATTTACCAAAGCACCAAATATTTTAAAGGGGATGGGAATAGAAAATCTTGAAAAAACACCCTCAGCTATTAATGAACTTGCCGAAAAAGGTATGTAGCTTCAGAGAATGTATTAAGTGATCTTATGAGAAAATTGAAAATTACAGACCATATTAAAATTAAATAATTAGTCTACTTACAATAGATAAAATTTTGTATTGTGATTTTTAAGTAGGAACATCAAATTCTCAGATCAAAAATATTTGTTAACTTGAAAAATTGCAGTTACCTTATAAGGTTAAGATTGTCTAAACAGGATTTGTGTGATGGCACGTAAGGCCTTTCTAACATCAATTAAAACATCATTTGAGCAGGCAATCAGCACTCTTGAAATATTAGGTCATGACATAGGTGTGGATAGAGGGTTAGTAAATCAAATCTTATCTGCTAACTCAACATATGTTGTTAGGTTTGGGGTAAGGTTAAGAGGAGAAATGCATACCTTTACCGGCTATCGGTCAGTACATTCTGAACACTTTGAACCTGTAAAAGGGGGCATTCGATATGCACCTAATGTTAAACAAAATGAGGTTGAGGCACTTGCAGCTTTAATGAGTTTTAAGTGTGCACTAGTTGAAGTGCCCTTTGGAGGAGCAAAGGGAGGGTTAGTTATTGATCCTCAAAAATGGAGTGAGGACGAACTTGAAAGAATTACACGTAGATTCACCCAAGAACTATCTAAGAGAGATTTGATCAGTCCTTCTCAAAATGTTCCGGCACCAGACATTGGTACTGGCGAGAGAGAAATGGCCTGGATCGCTGATGAATATCTAAAACTTCATCCTGCTGAACTAAATGCATGGGCTTGCGTAACTGGGAAACCTATCTCAAAAGGTGGAATAGCGGGTCGCTCCGAAGCAACTGGTCGAGGTATTCAATATGCGTTAAGAGCTTTTTTTGATAATACACGTGATTTAAAAAAGACTGGACTATCATCTGGGATCGCAAAGAAAAGAGTCATTGTGCAGGGTCTTGGAAATGTGGGGTTTCATGCAGCTTTATTTCTGTCTAACGAAGACGGTGCGATTGTCACCCATGTTTTGGAGCGTAATGGGTCAATCGTAAATCAAAACGGGATCAACATCCAAAAATTGGGGGATTATATAAATACAAATGGAACTGCAGAGGGGTTTCCTGGTTTTGTTTCTGAAGGGACAAAGCTATTAGAAGAACAAACAGATATCTTAATTCCTGCAGCCAAGGAATTAGTGATAACAGAAAAAAATGCATCATCAATCAAAGCGCCGTTAATAGTTGAAGCGGCTAACGGACCTATTTCAGCGGAAGCCGATAAAATTTTGTACGATATGGGAAAAATTATCATACCTGATTTGTATGCCAACGCTGGGGGAGTGACTGTAAGCTACTTTGAATGGATTAAGAATCTCAGTCATATAAGACTTGGTCGGATGCAGCGGCGAGCGGAAGAAGCACGTTTTGGGGCATTAATAGAAGGTATAACTAGCGTTACCGGTACAAAGTTCCCTGAACATTTGGCGAAACGGGCTATTGACGGTGGAAAAGAGATCGATCTTGTGAGGTCGGGCTTGGAAGATACAATGCGCAGCACGTATGAAGTTATTTCAGAAACTTGGAATTCACATCCAGATATCAAAGACCTTAGAATGGCGGCCATGATCGTTGCAATAAAAAGGATAGCTCAAAGCTATTCTTCAATGGGGATTTGATTTTAAAAATTAATTGCCGCCGGAAAGCTCGTAAGGTCGGTGTAAGTTACTTGGGCTTTATGTTGCAGCGCAGACTTTGTCGTCCCTGCACGTGGTCTCATGTTCGCCCTTAGTTTTTTTAAGCTGTGCAATGTGAAAAAAACCTGCCTTAACGCAATTACAACTGATGATAAGCATTTACAAAAATGTCTTAATATAGAGGATAAGACCGAACGGGTTGAAAAAATATATGAAAACAATGAGAAAAGAAATGGAGATTATTGGGTATTTCTTGGAGGTAGAAGAAGCCCGTCTAGCGCGGCGGGATCATTGTCGGGTCGTCATGCCTAATGGGAAATCTAAAGGGCTAGATGAAATATTACCGGAAAATGTTACGTAGCGTGTCTCTTGGAAGATGAAACGGCTATGAAAATTTCGGTGACACATGATGAAATGGTAGGTCGAGCACGCTCTCTTGTTCCGTTTTTAAGAAAAAAGGCCGCGGCGACTGAGTTAAATCGTTCCATTCTTCCCGAAGTTTATGATAAATTGGAAGCGTCTGGTTTGTTAAAGGTCATGTTGGCTCCAAACCTTGGCGGTTTCGGTATGTATTTACCTACCCACATAGAATCAGTGATGGAAACAGCTAGGGGATGTGGATCAACGGCATGGTTACACAGCCTGATCGGTAATCAAAATTATCTGGTGGGATGGTATCCAAAAGAAGCCCAGGATGAAGTAAAAAGCAGTGGTTTACCAATATTCACTTGTTTGGTGATGGGTGCTACTACCACTGCTGTTGCAGCAAAAGATGGTGTTCTTCTTACTGGTAAATGGCCTTATGTAACTGGCGTTGACCAAGCAAACTGGCTAATGCTTAGCGCTCATGATCCAGATAACAAAAAACGGAACCTGACCTGCCTAATTCCTAAACATTCTGTAAACATAGAGGACGACTGGGATTGCTTCGGCATGAGAGGTACGGGCAGTAAAACCGTATCTCTTGAAAATGAGTTTGTGCCAAATCATCGCATACTATGTTTTCGTGAGGCTGAAGCAAATGGAATTCCTGGTTCCTTAATAAATGATGGGCTACTATACCAATATAATCCTACTTCGACAGTATTTTCATTTGTCGTAGCGGCCCCGGCAGTTGGCCTAGCTGAAGCTGCTGTTGAAGCTTATCGACATAGATTAGAGGTTCGTACCAATGCCAGAATGCCTTCGATGCAGACGGAGTGGGGGGCGTCACAGGCCCGTCTCGGGCGAGCAAGGGCGCAATGTGATATGGCAAGGGCAACTGTTCTTGAAAATGTAAATCAGTTAATGGATCAGCTTCAGCATAAAATACAAGTCTCGGAGCAGGATCGCGTGAGATATCGAATGTCTATGGTCGAAATTGTTCGTATTTGTAGCGAATTGATTTATGAATTATTTTGTGATGCTGGAACGGGTGTGATGATGGGAGACAATGAATTACAACGCATCTTTCGTGATATTCATGTCTTAAGAAGTCATTTCGTAATTTTGCCCGAATTTGCAGCAGAAAACTCCGGAAGGGTGCAACTTGGTCTATCACCAAAAGGACCATTTATATAAAAGTTCTCACACTAATTTGAAATTATCTTTCCTCCAAATTACATGACAATAGTGTATAATTTTGCAAAGCTTTATTTTATGTTCGACCTAGTCAACTATTTACACAATCGTAGGATGATAAGAAACGTGATTTGACTATGCCTGATACTGGATGCAGCATCGATATTATCCGAGAAGAATTGAAAGAAAAAGCTCGTTCTATGGTACCTACTCTGCGTGGACGGGCAGCAGAAGCTGAGACTAATAGACGGTTACCGGACATTACTCATAGAGAGTTTTTAGAAGCGGGTTTTTATAAAATGTTTCAGCCCCTCCGGTACGGCGGATATGAATTGAGTTGGGACAGTATTTTGGATATTGCTGCTGAGTTGGGCCGGGGCTGCGGGTCGAGTTGTTGGGTATTTACCAACCTAACTGGTCAGTCGTGGATCAATGGAATGAAATGTGAGCAGGCGCAAGACGATGTTTGGGCCGACAATCCGGATGCAGTTATTGCCTCATCGTTTCCAGGAAAAGATGCCACCGTTAAGACCGTTGAAGGTGGTTGGGTAGCGAACGGAACATGGGGTTTTTCCAGCGGGATTGATTTTGCTGACTGGAGTAACGTTCAACTTTTCGTGCCCCAAGACAATGCCACCCCTCAACATCAATTTGCCTTGGTGCCAAAAACTGATTTCTTTTCTTTCGTTGATGACTGGAACCCTTGCGGTCTTGCTGCAACTGGCAGTCGTTCGTTCGTTTTAAAAGAGGTATTTATTCCCAAACACAGAGCAATTTCAGCTGCAGAGGTTCAGGGTGGAGCAACGCCGGGAAGCAAGGTTAACCCAAACCCCCTATACAAACTTCCCTTATTTGCGCTTGGAACTAAACAATTTTCCTCGACCGCCGTGGGCATTGCGCTCGGGGCACTGGATGTAATGTGGACTGATTTATCAATCCGAAAATCTGTGGCAGGGGTGAAACTCAGTGATCAGGGAACAGTACAAGCACGTGTCGCTGAGGCAAGTACCGAAATAGATGCAGCCAAGGCACTCTTATCAAGCGACTTTAAAGAAGGTATGCAAGTAGCCGCAGGCGACAAACCGCCTACGCAGGACCAACGCGCTCGTTGGCGTAGAAATAATGCATATGCCGGTAAATTATGTGTACAGGCTGTTGAACGTTTATTTCCTCTCGCTGGCGGTCGAGGTTTGGTGTTCGATAGTATATTTCAAAGGGCTGTTAGAGACGTGCATGCAGCCACTTCTCAAAATAGTATGGCTTGGGATGTCGCGGCGATGATGTATGCACAGCAAAGGTTCGGAGCTGTAGTTTCGGACCCTCGATATTTTCCTGATGTCAAAAAGGGTTAAATAACGATAATTTACTTTTTTAATAAGGAGATTGTTATGGCAAAATTGAGACACATCGCAATGTCAGTTGATGACCCAGAAAAAACAGCTGATTTTTATTGTGAGGCTTTTGATATGGAAAGGGTTGGGAAAACAGACTCTCCGCTAGCCAAGGGTTGTTACGTATCAGATGGGGTTATCACGGTTGCTCTCTTAAAATATAAAACTGATCATTGGGCCGGTTACGTCGAAGGTGAAGACGAACGAGGTAAGGATTACGTCGGTCTTCATCATATAGGTTTTTGGGTGGATGATGCAGAAGAGGCTGACAAAAAAATAGAAAAAGCTGGTGGAAAATACTTTATGGGACGACCCGATAAGAAGGCTCCAACAACCTTCTACGAGATTAAATACCGTGATCCTAACGGGGTGATATTTGATGTAACACATTTAGGTTGGGGAGGAGCCACTAAGGATGTTGTTCCTGCTGCAGGAACACCAGAGCCTCCGTCTCGAGGTCATCCAAAGGATAATTGATTACGATTTGGAAATTTTTGCCTCGGCTTTTTCAAGACTGTCTTGTATTTTTATCCAAGATTCCTCAGCCTCTGCAAGGGATTTAGTGGCATAAGCGGCCTTGATCTGTAATGATTTGATTTTGTCACTTTCTTCTTGTTCGTAAAGGTCTGGATTGGCAAGAGCTTTTTGTAATTCCTTTACTTCTGATGTTAGTTGCATGACGGCATTTTCAGCAAGATGCAGCTGTTTTTTTAAGGGCGCCAATTTATTTCTTTGTTCCGCTGCAAGCCGCCGCCGTTCTTTTTTCTCGGTCTTAGGTTTATTTTGTTGTTCTGTTTTTTCTACTTTTTTATCCCCTCCCTTTGTTAGTAAGGTTCGGTATTCGTTTAGGTCCCCGTCATAGGGCAACACCGTTCCTTGATTGACCAACCAAAGCCTATCCGCGGTGAGTTCAAGAACGTGCGGGTCGTGGCTGACGATAACGACAGCGCCTTCAAAGGAATTGATAGCCTGAATAAGAGCTTCGCGCGCAATAATATCAAGGTGGTTTGTAGGTTCATCAAGTAAGAGAATATGGGGATTATCGCAACACATCATGGCGAACAATAATCTCGCTTTTTCTCCACCAGATAGGTTTTTAATTTTTGTGTCTGCTCTTTCTTGAGAAAATCCAAATCGCCCAAGGTGCGCCCGCAGCTTTACTTCAAGGTCCTTGGGGCACTTGTGCGAAATTTCAATTAGTGGTGTGGCTTCAAAATTAAGTTCCTCAGTTTGATGCTGAGCAAAATAACCCACACGAATTTTTTTTGAATGGTTAAAATGTCCGGATATCGCCTCTAGGCGTCCTGCTAGGAATTTTATAAGGGTTGATTTACCGTTGCCGTTAGCCCCAATTAAGGCAATTCGGTCCTCCATGTCCAAACGAAACGAAACCTCTTTGAGTACAGCCTTACCATCGTATCCAATAGAGGCATTGTCTACACTATAAAGTGGAGGTGGCAGGGGTTTTGGACTTGGAAAGTCGAAAGCAATCAGGTCATGATCATGCTGTTTCGGCAGAGGTTGCATTTTTTCCAAAAGTTTTAAGCGGGATTGTGCTTGTCTGGCCTTGGTAGCCTTGTACCGGAAGCGATCAATAAATTTTTGTATGTGGGCGCGCTGGGCTTCTTGTCTTTGTCGTTCAGCCTCTACCCTGTGTATTCGAGCACGAAAATTAGTTTCAAATTGATCATAGCCACCGGAGTAAAGTTTCAACTTCGCATTATCCAAGTGCAAGATCTGATCTACAACACGGTTTAACAAACCACGGTCATGGCTCACAACAAGAATTGTTCCCTCATACCGCCGTAAATATTCTTCGAGCCACAGACTGGCCTCAAGGTCAAGGTGATTGGAGGGTTCGTCAAGGAGTAATAAATCAGGCTTTGTGAATAGCAGACCAGCAAGAGCAACGCGCATCCGCCAACCCCCAGAGAATTCTTTACACGGACGCTGTATTTCCGATTCCGAAAATCCAAGACCAGAAAGAATTCGCGCCGCTTTTGAATGCGCACGATGTGCCTCTTTCTCATACAATCGAGAATGAATTTCTGCTATGCGATTTGGGTCGGTGGCGGTCTTAGACTCCTTTTCCAACCTAGTAAGCTCTTTGTCGGCGCTCATTACGGTGTCAATAAGATTTAGCGAACTTTCTGGAACTTCTTGTTCAGTAATACCAATTTGCCAACGATGGGGAAAATTAATTGTGCCTGTATCTGGAGTTAGACTTCCTTTTATCAAATTGAGAAGTGTTGTTTTACCTGCGCCATTGCGGCCCACAAACCCGACTCGTTGTCCTTCATTAATAGCCACTTCAGAGTTTTCAAAAAGTATCCGGGGCCCTATCCGGTATGTAAGCCGTTCAATACGCAACATTTTTTATAAAAGTCAGTCCGTCAAAAAGAGTCGAAGTTTTGTAAATGGTTTATTTTTCGGGCGGTAGAATTTCGACGGTACAAACCTCTTCAATCAGATGTCCGCGGCCAATATCATTGAGATGCATTCGTTTTTGTTCGTTTGAAAGAACTTTACCTAAACCGTGATTCATCATTAGGACTATGGATCTATCTCCCATGTCCAGCCAGTAGCTTCTTCTGACCAATTTACCATCGGCATCTCTTGCAAATGGGTTATCCGGTTCTGCACCCATGTCTGGTTCGTAGAACTTAGCCATAATTTCCTTCAATAAATTACAAGAGACATTAAATTGCCCAGCTTTTTATAAATTCGCAAGTGTTCTGTTTCCAAGCTGACTAATATTACGCTAAATTCTGAAAAAAATAACTTCTAAGGGTTTGAGGTATGGATTGTGTAGATAGACGGGAACGTTTTCGAGCTGTAATAGAAGGAAATGAGTGCGTATACCCTGGTTCTGTATTTGATCCAATTTCAGCGAGAATAGCTGAGGAACTAGGGTTTGAAGTAGGAATGTTTGCTGGATCTGTTGCCTCTCTGACGGTTTTGGGTGCACCGGACCTAGTTCTTCTAACCCTTTCCGAGTTTGCCAATCAGGCACATCGTATTTGTCGTGCATGTAATTTACCACTTTTAGTTGATGCAGATCATGGATATGGAAATGCTCTCAATGTTCGGCGAACAGTTGAAGAGCTTGAGACCGCAGGAGTGGCAGCTTTGACTATAGAAGATACGGAATTACCGCAAGGGTATGGAGCTCCTGAGCCTCAAAGCTTAATTTCCCTAGAGGAGGGTGTTGGAAAGATGCGGGCGGCTATCGATGGACGTCAAGACCCAACCCTCGTCATAGCCGGTCGCACAAGTGCAATGGGTATAACTGGTCCAGATGACACTGTCGCCCGAATTAAGGCGTACGAAAATGTGGGAGTTGATGCGATTTTCCTTTCCGGTGTGTCAACCAGTGAACAGCTTGAAATAGTATCTAATGCTATAAGTATTCCGATTTTTTTGGGTGGTGCCGCCTCAGCTTTAGGAAATATTAATACCCTGAGTGCTTCGGGTGTAAGAATTTGTCTTCAGGGGCATCAAGCATTTCAAGCGTCTGTCAACGCAACATATTCGACGCTTAAAGCTCTTCGTGAAGGAACTAATCCTTCTGAGATTAAATCTCTTGCACCTAAAACTATGTTAGATCGTTTATCGCGGAATAACGATCACAAGAGGTGGATGCAGACTTGGCTTGGTGGCAAAATGTCTGAACGAGATTAATTTTCTTTAATTAAATTTATAATTTGACACAGATGTTGCTAGTTTCTGTGTAAAATTCCAAGGAATAAATTCCTCCTTCTCGTCCTATACCTGACTGTTTGGAACCCCCAAATGGCGTTCTTAAATCTCGAAGAAACCAGCTATTAATCCAGCAAATACCTACCTCCATTTGAGGTGCAACCCGATGAGCACGAGCCAAATCTTCGGTCCAAATACAGCAGGCGAGGCCGTAAGGGGTATTATTGGCCATTCCAATTACTTCATCTTCATTATCGAAGGGTGAAATATGACAGCAAGGGCCAAAAATCTCTTCTTTCACTACAACCGAGTTTTCGTCTAGTCCTGTCCAGATAGTAGGTTCAATCCAGGCCCCATCATTCAATTCCTCCATTTCTGGAATTTTGCCGCCGGTGATAACCTTTGCACCTTCACTTTCAGCGATTTTGTAATATTTGAGAACTTTTTGCTGATGTTCCTTACTAATGAGGGGTCCAAGCGATGTTTCTTCATTCTCTGGGTGGCCACAAACAAGACTTTCGGCTCCCTCTTTTAATAAATTAACAAATTCATCAAAAATGGGTCTTTCTACGTAAACTCTCTCGGTTCCCAAGCAGACCTGTCCGCAATTTGCAAAGGCTGAACGCATCGTGCCCTCAATGGCTTTATCCATATTGCAGTCCGCGAAAATAATCGCAGGATTTTTTCCTCCAAGTTCAAAGGAAACATCCCTTACACCTACAGCAGCATTTTTTAGAATTATCTCGCCGGTACGAGTTTCGCCCGTGAAGGTAATGGCGTCTACATCTGGGTGTTTGGTCAAAATCTCACCAGTTGACCCTGGACCGGTTCCTTGTACGACATTATAAACCCCATTTGGTAAACCAACTTCATTCATGACCTCTCCTAAAAGGGCGGCGGTGGAAGGGGTTTCCTCTGAGGGCTTTACAACCACGGTATTGCCGCATGCGAGAGCTGGGCCGGCTTTCCATGTCATCAATAATAAAGGTAAATTCCAGGGGCAAATTATACCGATTACCCCCTTTGGTTTACTGACGGTATAATTTAGAGCGCCTGTCCCATCAGGTGTTGGCATTCTAAAACATTCATTATGATGGTTGCGCATAATGTCTGCGAAAATTTCAAAATTAGCCGCTCCTCTTGGGATATCCAAATGGGACGCGAGGCTTACTGGTTTTCCAGTGTCAGCTACTTCTGCCTCTAAAAAATCGTCAAAACGGTTCTGAATTCCACCAACAATTGCTGTTACCAATTTAAGTCTTTCAGCAAGAGGCATAGTTCCCCAAGGTCCATTAAGGGCATCTTTTGCTGCTTTCACCGCGGCATCCACATCGGCCTTGCTCGCTTCATTGACTACTGAAATTATTGAGCCATCTACAGGGCTAATATTTGTAAAAGAATTACCGGAGCGTCCGGTGCAGTACTCACCATTAATGAAATTCATTGTCTTATGATTGTTAGACAAATCAGGTGTTGCCACTTTACTTCTCCATTTGAATAAAAATTGAAAAGGTCACATTTGTGTCTCTATTTTTGTTTTATTTTAATAAAATACCTACCGGCGTCATCACGTTTTAATATTTCAGCAGCTCGTAATTCCCCCCATGCACGTAAAAATTCCTGCCATGGTATGTCCATGTGCTGATCGACGATATCGTGGAACTGCTCCGCGTTGACTTCCAAAGAGTTTTTTATTTTTTTTGCTAGGGGACTCATTCAAAATCCTCCAATTTAAAACGATCTCTTCCATAATTTTTAATACGCCTGTAAAGAATTTTAGGCACCCCTTCCGGGATTGTTGCATCAATCCCAAGTTTAGCAGTGGTGGGTAAACCACCCTTTCCTAATAACCAGGATTTAACGCTAGGGTCGATGTGTTTTGCCCGGGCTCCTTCAAGAATGATGGCATCCTGGTTCGCCTGTACTCTAAATGCTATCGCCCAATCGAGTTCATCCGGGTCATATATATCAATATCCTCATCTGTAACGATAACAAATTTAACTTCTGCAACAGATAGCAGAGCGGCAACAGCGTTCTTTCCCTCTCCTGGACGCTTCTTGATAGAAGCGATTAGGGACCAATAACCACAACTGCCAACTGGTGCCCTTATATCTACAGGCTGTACACTAGCAATTCGGAGAGCCTGAAGACCCGCTGCCTCGGTGACTGGCGCAGCTAGCCAATCATTTTCCCATGGCATCTGAAGCATATAGAAAATTGGATCTCGGCGGTGTGTAATACATTTTATACGAAAAACAGGGTTCCACTTTACATCACCGGATATTTGGCTGAATTCCCCAAAAGGGCCTTCATCCGCTGTCCATCCGATAGGCAACAACTCTCCTTCTAAAATCATTTCGGCGTCTGCTGGTACTTCTAAGTCTAGAGATTTACATTTGACCATCTCGAGGGCTTGGCCACGCAATCCTCCGGCCAGTGCAAGTTCGTCTATATCAATTGGGGCTTTATACGAGGCTGCTAACATATCTAGAGGATGTACGCCCACCGCTATAGCGATTGGCAGAGGTTCACCTTTATCTAATGCCCGCTGATAATAAAAACGCATGTCAGAGGGTGAAACTAAATCAATACCGGTTTCG
>DEBE01000018.1:0-855 GCA_002348425.1 Alphaproteobacteria bacterium UBA2964
TGTTACCAGGAGTAATAGGTTCAGAGCAGGGACTAGATGAAGAGAGTTTTGAAGACGGCCTTTTAGAGTATCCGCAGTATACGCACCCAAAAATCTGGAAAGGACGGTCGGTGCCAGAAGTTCTTCTGTCGGGTAACCACAAAAAGATAGCCGAATGGAAAAAACAGCAATCGGAATTGGTTACACGTAATTATCGTCCGGACCTCTGGGAAGCTTATGAAGGTGTTAAAGTTCAAATTTAGGTAGTGATAAAAAATTAATAGGTTAGATATGGAGTAGAATTGATGAATATAGTTGAAGAAATAAATAAAGGAGAAATGGAGAGGATCTCTCAAGAGCGCCCCATCCCAGAATTTGCACCAGGTGACACGCTGAAGGTGCACGTTAAGGTTGTGGAGGGAACCCGTGAGAGAGTTCAGGTTTTTGAAGGCGTTTGTATTGCAAGAAAAGCGAATTCAATAAATTCAAACTTCACCGTCCGTAAAATTTCCTATGGAGAGGGGGTTGAACGGATATTTCCTTTGTACTCGCCTAGGATAGATAAAATAGAGGTGGTGCGAAGAGGAAAGGTTCGCCGAGCTAAACTATATTATCTTAGGGATCGTAGGGGCAAATCGGCCAGGATTGCTGAGAAAATCGATCGGTCAAGCAAGAAAGCAAGCGCTGATTAAATTATATTTTAAAAAGTTGCAAAATAAAGGGCTTCGCTTAGCAGATTACGTTTTGCCGGACAGACTGGTAATTTGTCATGCTTGGAAACATCTAATTCTAGCTCGACCTTAACTATCCGGCTTTAGTTGATTAAAGGGGAAATTGAAGATGGCTAACCCGCAAACGCTATTTGATAAAATTTGG
>DEBE01000018.1:1255-1740 GCA_002348425.1 Alphaproteobacteria bacterium UBA2964
CATGAGGTAACAAGTCCCCAGGCATTTGAGGGCTTGCGAAATGCGGGTAGGAAAGTTAGACGACCTGACTTGACCTTAGCTGTTGCGGATCATAATACGCCTACGACGGATATCTCTGAAGGTATTGCTGAAGAAGAGTCGAGAATACAAGTCGAAACCCTAGAAAGTAATGTAAAAGAATTTGGGGTCCCATATATTGGTTTAACAGACACTAGGAGAGGTATTGTCCATATTATTGGACCAGAACAGGGCTTTACTTTGCCTGGGATGACCATTGTTTGTGGAGATAGTCACACTGCAACTCACGGAGCTTTTGGTGCCCTTGCTTTTGGGATAGGAACGTCGGAAGTGGAACACGTATTGGCTACTCAAACCCTGCTTCAAAAACCAGCAAAAAACATGCGTGTTACAGTAGAGGGAGAGTTACCACTTGGTGTTACCGCAAAAGACGTCATTCTGGCTATAATTGGAAAAATTGGCACTGC
>DEBE01000018.1:2128-3244 GCA_002348425.1 Alphaproteobacteria bacterium UBA2964
ATGGAATCCCGCATGACAGTATGCAATATGGCAATAGAAGCCGGCGCTAGAGCTGGAATGATCGCTCCAGACGACGTAACCTTTGAATATCTCAAGGGAAAACCTATGTCGCCAAAAGCAGGCTCATTCGAACAAGCAGTGGCATATTGGAAAACATTACCATCTGATCCGGGAGCTAAATATGACAAAGAGATTGTTTTAAAAGCGGCTGAAATTGTCCCGCAGGTGACCTGGGGAACCAACCCTGAGGAAGTGGTTCCGATAACCGGTCGTATCCCAGAACCAGCTGAAATAGAGGACCCAATCCGGCGGGCAAAGTTGCAGCGGTCTATTGACTATATGGGCCTCGAGGCTGGGGGATTAATATCGGATGTCAAAATTGATAAAGTCTTCATTGGATCATGCACTAACGGACGTATTGAAGATCTCAGAGCAGTTGCAGAAATTGCGAAAGGGCGAAAAGTAGCAAGTGGTGTTCATGCAATGATCGTTGCGGGCTCTGGTTTGGTCAGAGAACAGGCGGAACAAGAAGGGTTAGGAACTATCTTCGAAGAAGCTGGGTTTGATTGGCGCCAAGAGCCTGGGTGCTCTATGTGTCTTGCGATGAATGCCGACAAACTGGAGCCGGGTCAAAGATGTGCTTCAACGTCCAATCGTAATTTTGAGGGTCGACAAGGTTTTGGTAGTCGAACCCATTTAGTCAGCCCAGCAATGGCGGCGGCAGCAGCGATCGCGGGTTCTCTAACAGATGTGAGAGACCTTTAGGAAAATAACGGCAAGAGTTGGATAAGATATGGACAAGTTTACTAAGTTAAGGGGTGTGGCAGCGCCTCTTAATATGATCAACATAGATACTGATAAATTGATCCCGAAACAATTTTTGAAAACGATTAAACGTACAGGATTGGGCAAGCATTTATTTAATGAAATGCGCTTTAACGAAGACGGATCAGAAAAACAGGACTTCGTGTTAAATAAGTCTGCATATCGAGAGGCGAGTATTATTGTAGCGGGAGATAATTTTGGGTGCGGATCGTCCCGTGAACACGCGCCATGGGCCCTTTTAGACTTTGGGATAAAGTGCGTTATTTCCACAAGCTTTGCAGATATTTTTTA
>DEBE01000242.1 GCA_002348425.1 Alphaproteobacteria bacterium UBA2964
CCAACGCCCTTTAAAGTCGAATTCCTTTTCGGAAGTCCATATCTTTTTTAAAAATCGAAGCCATTCGGTAGCATATTCATAACGAACCTCGTGCTCATTCCATTGAGCACCAAACATTTCAAATTCATTCTTAAACCAACCGCAGACAATATTTAGGGCAAAACGCCCTCCAGAAATATGGTCTATGGTTGCGCATTGTTTCGCTGCAGCAACCGGGTGAATGAGTGGTACGTGCGCGGTGGAGAAAATGCAGCTATATTCGGTGATAGCAGAGACAGCTGAGGCCCAGTTGAAAGTTTCAAAGGTTCGGTTGTTGAAATTTGTTGTTCCACCATAGCCCTTCCAACGTGCAACAGGTAATAGCACCTCGAAACCGGATTTGTCGGCCATTTTGGCAACCTCAACAGTTTCCGGCCATGTCATTTTCCAAGTATTATCTGCGGTGGTTATAGTTGAACCGTGCGAACAATTCATTCCTATGATCCCTAATTTTAACTTATTATTGTTATAAAGAGGGCTTGTACTTGTGATGCTAGTCATCGTGACAACTTTATCGGTATTTTGATTTTGCAATCATGTAATAATTTTGGTTTTCTATAACAAATCCGGGTGTTAATAACGCGGTCGGACGCGAAAAATGTCAATAAATTTATAAAGTATGAATAGTATAGATTCCGTTAAAAGCCCACATAAACTTAGCTCCAGGATTTATGCTAGGACTTATGCAGGTTTAGAAATAGATCCAGATCGTAATCTAAGCGATGATGCTGTTGTTTTTTGGCGCATTATTAAGTTAGCTTTTAGTAATCGGATCAGAATTACGTTAGCCCTAATTGGAATTGTCGCTGCGGCCTGTTTCCAATTAATGATACCCCAATTTCTTGGCAACGCTGTTGACGGTGCCCTGGGTTTAATTGGGACGGGTGTTGTTTCTATAGAAGAAGGACGGCGAGCTTTATATTATGCGGCTGGATTGCTTTTGGCGGCAGCCGTATTCCGGGGATTATTTACTCTACTTCACAATTATTGCGGGGAATCAATTGGTCACCTTTTAGCGTTTGATCTTAGGATTGCCTTTTATGCAAAGTTACAACAGCTGAGCTTCTCTTTTCACGATCATGTGCACACTGGTGAACTGATTACTCGAGGTATGCTAGACCTTGAGGGTATCCGGTCTTTTATGAATGGCGGTCTATTGCGTGTTTTACTCCTCATAATTTTGATAGGGGTTGGCGCTTATTTGTTAATCTCAGCCGACCTTATTATGGGATTATTAGCGCTTAGTTTTGTACCTTTTGTTGCGTGGATATCAGCGGTTTCGAGACTGAAGCTCCGAGGCCTGTGGTGGACACTACAAGAAAAAATGGCTGTTCTTGGACGGATTATGGATGAAAACCTGACAGGAATTCGTGTCGTTAGAGCATTTGGCGCTGAACCTTATGAACTGGAAAAATATGATTTTGCCTCCGAGGAGGCTCACTCGCTAGCTGCAGCGCGAATTAAGACAAGAGTTGTTTCAACGACTACGATGACTTTTGCCTACTTCGTCGCAATGGGGTTGGTGCTTTGGGTTGGAGGTATACGAGTAATAGATGGACAGATGACTGTCGGAAAACTGACTGAGTTTTTGACTTTTATGACAATATTACAGGCGCCGGTTCGTCAGTTGGGAGTAGTGGTTAATTCTTTCGCGAGAGCACTGACTTGTGGTGCGAGAATGTTCGGGATTCTGGATCTAAAACCTGTCATTTCTAATGATGATGAAGCAGAAGATATTTCCGACGATATAAATACACTAAAGTTTGAAAATGTTAGTTTCACCTATCCTGGCGAGGGCTTACCCGAAGTTTTAAAAGGCATCACCTTCTCGGTAAACAGAGGGAAGACACTGGGTATTGTTGGTCCGCCCGGAAGCGGGAAATCAACAATAGCTCATCTTATACCACGATTTTATGAAGTTTCAGCGGGGCAAATTACGATAGACAATGTGGATATCAGGAGAATATCTCTTTCTTCTTTGAGACGTAATGTGGGTGTCCTTTCTCAGGATCCATTTCTATTTACTGCCTCTCTTGAAAATAATGTTGCATATGGAAACCCTTGGGCGGAAAAGGTAATGATTTCCAAAGCTACTTCTATTTCGCAAATTGATAGTTTTATAGAAGGGTTGCCCCAAGGGTACGACACATTGGTAGGTGAGCGCGGTGTTTCATTGTCGGGCGGTCAAAAACAAAGAATTGCGATAGCTCGTACAGCAATGCTAAAGCCTCGAATTCTTGTTTTAGATGATTCTACTGCCGCAATTGACGCGGGCACAGAACAACGGATTCGGATGGCGCTAAAAGAGCAGGCTCAGGACACGGCCACAATTATTATCTCACACCGTTTAGGGACTTTACGTCATGCCGATGAAATCATTTTTCTTGAATCGGGCCGTATAGTGGAACGTGGGTCACATGAAGAATTAATAAAATACAACGGCAAATATGCGGCTTTATTCGCGTTGCAAAGTCGTGAAGATGCAGAAAATAAAATCAAGTAATTGGAAATGATTAATGTCGACTACTTATAGAACATCTTCAGATCCCAAGGCGGCGCGGCCACCCCATGCGGTTGTTGGTTCTCAAATAAGTCAGGACGAGGTTATATTTGGCGCAGCCTTTGATCGGAAAGTTGTCCGACGATTTTCAGAGTTTGTAAAACCCTACAAGAAGACTGTTGGTCTAGCCCTTATCGCTGTATTGGTATTCACAGCGGCGCAATTATCAATCCCCTTAGTAATTAAATATGCAATCGATGAGGCATTGATATCTAAAGTGGGTGGACAAGGTCTTCTTATGTTGTCGGTCGCCATATTTGGAGCAGTTATAGTCATTAATTATGCCGCAAATTACCTTCAAGATAGACTAGTAGGTTTAACGGGTGAACGTGTGATCTTCGATCTTAGAAGAGCAATGTATGCCCATTTACAAAATGTTGCCCTAACTTTTATGGATAAAACAGAAGTGGGGCGCATGATGTCGCGTTTGCAGGGAGATGTTAATTCATTACAGGAATTTCTCGAAAATACTATTACCGCATTTGGAGACCTCGTCCTACTTTTTGGTATTATCATTATAATGCTGACATTAAATTTTGAGCTCGGTTTATTAACCCTTTCTGTTGTCCCTACCTTATTTTTTGTAAGAATTTTATGGTTGCCTAAAGCCAAAGTGGCTTTTAGGAGGGCGCGCGAGACAAATTCAATTACTAATGGTGCCTTGGCAGAAGGGATTCATTCCGTTCGGACCGTGCAGGGTATGAACCGAGAGAATGTAAACTTAGATCTCTATAGTGATAAATCTAACGATAACCTCGGTGCACACCTTCGCTCTGCAAAATTTGCGCAGGTTATGGTCCCAATCGTTGATACTCTCACCGGCGCAGCTATGGCTATCGTAGTGGTAATCGGCGGCGCATTAGTTCTTGACCGCACGCTTGATGTTGGAGTGATGGTCGCATTTTTATTTTATGTGCAGAGGTTTTTTGATCCAATCCGATCGTTAACGGCACAATATAGTATAATGCAAAGGGCGATGGCATCGGGACAGAGGATATTTGAAGTTCTTGATGTCCCACTGGATATAACTGATAAAGTTAATGCGTTAGACCCGAAAAGAATTGAGGGTGAGATCGAATTTCGAAGTGTTACGTTTGGTTATTATCAAAATCAACCGGTTATTAAAAATTTAAGTTTAAAAGTTAATCCTGGAGAAACAGTGGCATTGGTTGGTCCTACGGGTTCAGGTAAGACGAGTATAACTTCATTGCTAAACCGATTTTATGATGTCTGGGACGGTGAGATACTTATCGACGGCATAGATGTTCGCGATTATTCCAAGGGCGCCCTAGGTCAACATGTTTCGATGGTATTACAAGACCCGTTTCTGTTTACGGGTAGTATCCTAGAAAATATACGCTATAGGACCAGGGGTGCGTCACGCGAGGATATAAAAAAGGCGGCAGAGGTTGTAGGCGCCCATGATTTCATTTCGGCTTTACCATTTGGTTACGATACGATCCTGGAACAACAGGGCCACAATCTTTCGATGGGTCAACGGCAGCTATTAAGCTTCGCCCGCGCCCTTGTAGCAAACGCAAAAGTTTTGATTCTCGATGAAGCTACGGCCAATATTGATAGCTATACGGAACGACAAATACAAATTGCTCTTGAAAAACTATTACAAGGTAGAACGGGAATAGTAATAGCCCATCGCCTTGCTACCGTGCGGAATGCAGATAGGATTGTTGTATTACAAGAGGGTCAAATAATTGAGACTGGGACGCATCAAAGGTTGATTATGAAAGATGGACTTTACGCTAAACTCTATGAATTAAATTATGCATCATTTGATGATTTACCCATGAATGTTATCAGCCAATCTTTGACAACGCCTGTACGTTCATAATCCTGAATATATACTGATATTGCGATTATTTCTATGTTTGCTTATCTTACTGTATGGGAGAGGCAAAGGTATGGTGACAAATGTGTTAAAAAAAAAAATAAAAAATCGCTGGTAAAAGTAGAAAAAGTCGGTGCCCATCTGGGTGCGGAAATATCCCACATCGATCTGTCACAATCGATTTCAGATGAAGACCTATCAGTAATTCATAAGGCATTTGTAAAGCATGAAGTGATCATTTTTCGCAACCAGAACCTAACCCAAGAAGAATATATAAAATTTGGAAAACAGTTTGGAGAATTGACAGTTCATCCTTTTGCTACGAGCCTTCCAGATCATCCTGAGATAATCGTTTTGGATAATGATGGAAATAATCCACCGTTATCGACGGATCAGTGGCATAGTGATGAAATGTTCCGTGAGGAACCTCCAGCCGCGACTATAATCCGTTCAACGATTACACCTAGCATCGGTGGCGACACTCTTTTAGCGAGTATGACCGCTGCATTCGATGGCCTTAATCCGGCGTTAAAGAACTTCTATGCCAACCTTGAGGCAGTCAACGACTTCAAAGTATTTCGGGCACTTTATGAAGACACCTACGAAGGGCGTAAAAAACTCGTAGAAATGGAAGAGTTATTCCCAAATGTATCGCACCCGGTGGTAAGGGTTCACCCGGTTAATAAACGACCATTAATTTATGTTAGTCCACAAACCACAAAATATATTGAAGGGGTTAGGGACTTCGAAAGTGAACAAATACTAAATATGCTTTACCAGCTACCTGAAATTCCTGAATATCAATACAGAGTCAGGTGGGAACCCAATATGATCATTATTTGGGACAATCGATCGACCCAGCATTACGCACCCCGGGATTATTTGCCACATCGTCGTCGTATGGAGAGATTAACTGTAAAAGGTGATAAACCCTTTGGAAGTAAAAAGAAGATGAAAGGCTCAGTTGTTAAAATGAATATCAGGGGTACAGATAAGGCTGAGAAAACTGGCAGTCATCGAAAGAATCTGACCAGACCGTCAACCAATATGACAAAAAATCGATAGGACTTAAAATGAAAGACAACGAATTTCCCCCCGACGTTTATAAGGATTCCGGTTTTCGTTTACCTCTGCCTAAACGAGAGGAACTAGATAAGGAAGCACAAATTATTTTTGATCATTTCATGGACCCCGACAGTGATACCTATGTCGGTATTCGGGGCCCTGGAGGGATACGGCTTCATAGTCCGAAGCTTTCGCGGCTCACCCAAGAAGTTAATCATTATCTCCGTCACGAATCTGGTATAAGTAAGAGAGTAAGAGAATTAGCAATTTTAACTACCGCCCGTGAGCTTAACCATCAATTTGAATGGGTCGCACACGAACCTGCAGCTTTGAAAGTAGGGATATCTCAAGATATCGTTGATGTTATTAAATATCGTAGGTCTTGCTT
>DEBE01000255.1 GCA_002348425.1 Alphaproteobacteria bacterium UBA2964
ACGATAGCACCTCCCAATATTGTTTTTTCGGGTTTTTTTTCTGGGGCAGTTTGGCTTGTACTCGGAGGGATGATTATTGGTATTGGCATAGAGGTTTCGGGTTTAGGCGCACGCTTAGCAGGAAAATTAGAACGTGTCTTTGGCGGAAGTTATTTTAAGTTGATATGTGGTACGGTTCTATTGATGTTGGTGTTGGCCTTTTTAGTACCTTCGGCGGTTGGGCGGGTTACCATGATGCTACCTGTTGTTCTTGCCTTGGCAGGTCGTCTTGGTTTTAAGGAAGGTAGCAATGGCAGGGCTGGACTTATACTCTCAGTTGGCATGGGAACGTTGATAGCGCCATTTTCGATTTTGCCTGCGAATGTTCCAAACGTTGTTTTATCTGGTGCAGCAGAGGCTGTACACGGTGTCCAGTTTTCTTATACGGATTGGCTTCTTCTGCATTTTCCTGTTCTCGGTGTTATAGGTTTTATCGGACTTCCTATCGCTATTTATTTTCTCTTTCCTGATAAAATTGAGAAGCGTTTAATAAAAGAACCCGAAGTGCTGCAGCCATGGTCGTTTGACGAGAAAAAGCTTTTAGTTCTTTTATTCATTACACTCGGTCTATGGGCGACGGATAATTTACACGGTATTTCTCCCGCATGGGTTTCTCTTGGGGCAGGTATTGTCTGTTCGTTGCCCGTAGTAGGGGTTTTACCAGCAGGACAAGTGATATCTAAAATAAATTTTGGTCCGATTATATTTCTTGCGTCAGTCATCGGTATGGGGGCTGTGGTAACGCAGACAGGGCTCGGTGAAAGCTTGGCACATTTTCTTATATCGAAGGTCGATTTAACGGAGGGGACGGGTCTGCAGAAATTTTATTCTGTTATTGGGCTGGGGTGGTTTTTACAGTTATTTACTACGTTACCAGGACAACCAGCGATTATGACAGCAGTTTCTGAACCGATAGCTTTAGCTACCGGTTGGTCTTTGCCAACCGTGTTAATGGCACAGGTGCCCGCATGGATAATGGTTATTTTTCCATACCAGGCGCCACCATTAGTAGCTACAAGGGCTCTTTCAGGTCTTGCAATTTCAAAGTTCATGAAGTTGATGATACCGTTTGCGATATTTGGCGCACTTGTTTCCATACCTTTACAGTATTACTGGTGGAAATACCTTGGGTACCTACAAAGTTAAATCTGTTGAAACAATAAAGATATTTTCTGATTTGGTTTAATAAAAAAATAACACCGAAGGGTATAGAATAAAGAACCGTTCGAATTCATATTATAAAAATGACTATTCATCTTGTTAAAATCGCGGTTGGTATCGAAAGTATCGACCATCTTAGGGACCTTCAACTTGAAAGAATTTGTCGTGCCAAAGAGGAAGGTGTTCATGACAAATTAATACACTTGACCCGGAACACGCCGCGCAGGAGAAATGAAGTCTTACAAAACGGATCTATCTACTGGATTATCAAAGGGTACATAAGAGTAAGACAACAGATAATCGACATGGAAAAAGTCATCGGAAGGAATGGTCAGCCACGATGTGCACTGGTTTTGGATCCGTTGCTCAAAAAAACCATTTTAATGCCGCATAAACCTATTCAAGGTTGGCGATATATGGAGGAGGAGGCAGTACCAAATGACTTGACCGAAGATGAAATTAAATCTTCGCTTCCTTCTAGTATGGTTGAAGAGTTAAGGTCGCTAGGCTTATTGTAAGTCGACTTAACTCCGAAGTAAGGTTTGTAATTTTATATCCATATTTGAAAGGTCCTCGACGGAAACCCGTTGTTTTGCTTGCATAAGGCGTTTTCCAAAACGTAAATCCCGTGGATTATTAATAGAAATCGCTCCGTCTATAATCCCATTTTTTAAATAAAAGGTAATAAACTGATTTTCGTCCGGGCTTCCTCTAGTCGCAGTTGAATCCCAATTCTCAGGTAAACCAATCATCTGTATATTGGCATCAAATTGATCAGACCAAAACCACGGGATTTCGGAATAGGGTTCGGTGCCACCAAGCATGGCTTTGCCGGCCGCAATGCCCTGATTTTGAGCATTTTCGTAACTTTCGAGGCGTAACCGGCGCTCAAGTATCGCATTTGGATGATTAGCGACGTCCCCTGCTGCATAAATATCTGGATCAGAAGTCTGGGTTTTTTCATTTACCACAATGCCATTATCAACATCTATACCCGAAACAGAGGCTATTTCAGAATTGGGTATCACTCCGATTCCCACAACGGCAATTGTACAGTCAACCTTTTTACCGTTTGATAATAATGCGCTTTCTAGATTTTCTTTCCCCTCGAATAATTCAATTCCTGTGTTTAAGCGAATATCGACTCCGTTCTTGGAATGATAATTTAACATCCAGTTACTGATCTCTGGTGTTACAGCACGGCCACATAACCGACTAGCAGCTTCAACGACAATGCTTTTACAACCCATTTTTGTGAGCGTTGCTGCGCATTCCAGGCCAATCCAACCTCCACCGACGATCAGGGCGCTTGCTCCTGGCTTAATTGTTTTTTGGATAGATAATGTATCATCCATGGTACGAAGATAGAAAATTCCGGGTAGTTTTGAGCCCTCTATATTAAGTTTTCTAACTCTTGCTCCTGTCGTAATGGCTAATTTGTCATAGGAAATTTCTTCACCGTTTTGTGTTTTAACCTTTTTCGCTGTTCGGTCTATAGAGGTCACTTTTGTGTTTAATAAAATCTCTATTTTTGCTTCCTCCAGAACTTCTTTTGTCCAAAAATAAGTACTATCTATTCCGACTTCTCCAGAAAGAACGGTTTTTGATAATGGAGGTCTTTCATAGGGCAGGTATGGTTCTTCGCCGATTAAAATGATTTTGCCTTCAAAACCCTCGGATCGTAGCGTCTTCGCTACCCATCCACCCGCTTGGCTAGCTCCTACTACTACGAAATTTTGTTCATGAGTCATAATTATAAGAGTAATTTTTCAATCTAATCATCAGATTTGGGTACACCCACAGATATTTGATCACCTTCTACTTTTATGGGATATGGTCTCAGGTCAATGGTTGCCGGGGCCGTAAGGGCCTTACCGGTTTTTATATCAAAACAAGCTCCATGGAGAGGACATTCAATTTGACCGTCCTCTATATATCCGTCGGTCATCATAGCGTAAGCGTGGGTACAAATATCGTCGATAGCATAAAATTCCCCATCTAATTTATAAATTCCTACATCCAACCGTCCAATGGATACAGCTTTGGGCTCGTCTTCACTTATTTCAGATGTTGTTGCAACGGCGTGAAATTCGATATTTTCATCAGTCATTTAGGTTTCCTTTTTGTAAAATATATATCAAATATTTTGTTCAACGCCAACGTAGATGGTATCGCCTTCAACTTTGACAGGGTATGTTTTTAAATCAACCTCGGCAGGGGGGTTTACTGCCTTTCCAGTTTTAATCTCGAAACAAGCACTGTGCAAAGGGCATTCGATTAGCTCACCCTCTACAAATCCGTCCGCTAAACCGATATCTTCATGGGTACAAATTCCATGAGTAGCAAAATATTGTCCTTCTATATTGTATAGAGCTATTTCTTCTTTCCCTACAAATACAGCCATAACATCTTCTTCACCTAGATCGCCAACCTTTGCTACAGGATGATACTCGACTTCACTCATCACTTTTCTCAACTTTAATAAGAATACGGTGTTAGTTTCTATTTCAAACCTTTAAACCGGCGGCATTCTACAAATTAATCCGCTTCTGCCAACCCGAAACCTGTGTTTAAACATTAGGTTGCCACTGAAAAACTGACGTGGCCTAATTTCTGCACGACATTACGAACATAGTCACCATGGTTTAGCGCGTAAGCGGCGGTAGCTCCTCCAGCCATTACTATAGATCCTGTGTTTAGACTTTCGCCGGATTGAGTAGCTAATCTAGCTGCATGGGCCAATGATCGTGCAGGATGCCCCAAAATGGCTGCTGAGGAACCGATTTGAACCGGTCGTCCATTTACTTCTAAGAGCATACCCAGATTACTAAAGTCGGGAGTAGGGTCATTCCATGCTCCTAGTAAATAGCCCGAAGAAGAGCTGTTATCGGCAATTACATCCTCTAAAGAGAATTTAAAATTCTTATAACGGGAATCTATTATTTCGATTGCGGGAGCAACTGCTTCTACAGCTGCTAAAGCTTCCGCAGTTGATACAGGTCCTTCCAATGGTCGTTTTAGAAGAAACGCTAGTTCAGGCTCCGCTCGGGGATGGACATAATTCTTTAGGCTAATTTCTCCTCCGTCTTCAATTAGCATTCCATCCGACAGACGTCCCCATACCAAGTCAGAGAGACCCATTTGCAGCATTTTGGCTCGGCTAGTGAACCCCATCTTGATACCGACTTGTTTTTCACCTCGCGCAATACGTCTCTGAAAGGCCGCCGACTGAATCGCATAAGCTTCGTCGAGTGTATAGCTATACTTATTGCTGAGTTGTGGGATGGCTTCCGCTGACCGGGCTGCTTCATCCACAATTCGAGCCATTTGATTGATATCTATCATTAAGCCACTCCATTTGTATTACGTTCTTTGGCTAAATCTAATGCTACATCAACAATCATATCTTCCTGTCCTCCGACCATTCGCCGTTTGCCTAACTCGACAAGGATGTCTCTTGTATCAATTCCATAGGTCTTCGAAGCGGTCTCGGCATGCCGAAGAAAACTCGAATAAACACCGGCATACCCAATTGAAAGTGTTTCTCTATCTATTCTTACAGGACGGTCTTGTAGAGGCCGGACTAGATCGTCAGCTGCATCCATTAAGTTAAAAACATTGCAGCCGTGGTTGAGACCCATTCGGTCTGCTACTGCAATAAAAACTTCTAGTGGTGCATTACCAGCTCCCGCGCCCATACCACCTAGCGAGCCATCGATTCGAGTGGCACCTTGTTCCAAAGCAAAAAGATTAAAGGCCACTCCCAAACCAAGATTATTATGTGCATGCATCCCGGTCTGAGTTTTCGAGTCTAGTACATCAGCCATAGCTTTGAAACGATCTGTAACACCATCTAAAAGTAATGCTCCAGCGCTATCAGTTACGTAAATGCAATTAGCGCCATAGCTCTCCATGAGTTTTGCTTGCTTTGCAAAAGCCGTAGGTTCAGTCATATGTGCTAACATCAAAAGGCAGGCTACATCCATACCATTTTCGCGCGCCCATTCTATGTGCTGTTTTGAAACGTCGGCTTCAGTACAATGGGTAGCAACCCTAACTGACGTCGCCCCTGCTTTTTTTGCATTCTGAAGGTCTTCAACTGTGCCAATACCAGGTAATAATAGGACGGTAAGCCTTGCGTGGTTTACAACCTCCGCTGCGGCTTCAATCCACTCAAGGTCGGTATTGGTTCCAAACCCGTAATTAAAGGATGTACCAGATAACCCATCACCGTGAGTTACCTCAATACCATTAACACCTGCTTCATCTAAAGCTTTAGCGATGACTTGGACTTGTGCGGGACTGTATGCATGCTTTATGGCATGCATACCGTCACGAAGGGTAGTGTCTTGCACATATATTTCTCGATTAGGGTTTATATCCATGTTCACGTTGCCCTTTTAAGTTGGACTAATCTTTCTGCAGTTTTTTGTGCTGCTGATGTCATGATGTCCAGATTACCTGCGTAATTGGGTAAATAATGTGCGGCACCTTCAATTTCCAAAAATATTGACGTTTTTAAGCCCACAAATTCGCCAAGACCCGGAATTTTAAGCGGCGTATTATCACCTATTCGTTCAAATTGAACTTCCTGTTTTAACCGATAACCAGGAACGTAACTCTGTACTTCATTTACCTTAGCGGCCACAGATGCGGCAATTTTGGTTTTATCGGCATTCTCGCTGAGGGTATAAATCGTATTTCTCATCATGACCGGTGGATCTGCTGGATTCAGTACAATTATCGCTTTACCGTGATCTGCACCACCAACTTTTTCTATACCTGTAGCCGTAGTTACGGTAAATTCGTCAATGTTAGCACGAGTGCCCGGCCCTGCTGATTTACTAGCTATTGATGCAACAATTTCTGCATAATGGACTTTTGCTATCTTTCTCACTGCTTCGACCATCGGGATTGTTGCCTGTCCGCCACATGACACCATGTTAATATTTGGCGAATTCAAATGTTCATCGATATTTACAACCGGCACAACATAAGGACCAATTGCTGCAGGGGTCATATCAATGATTTGTTTTCCGTGTTTTCGGGCAATAACGTCATGGTATGCATGGGCTTTGGCGGATGTTGCATCGAAAAGTATGTCAATATCTTTAAAAACATCCATATTGACAAGCCCATCGATACCTTTATCGGTAATTTCTATACCAAATGTTTTTGCACGAGCGAGACCATCTGAATCTGGGTCTATTCCGACTAGGACTGCCATGTCTAAAACCTTTGATGTCCGTATTATTTTAATCATAAGGTCGGTTCCAATATTCCCCGAACCGATAATAGCTACTTTAGTATTCATAGAGGCGTATCCTTTATTCGCTAAATACTGCTCTAACGGAACCAAGGTCGGAAATTCTTACTTCTATTACATTACCAGGTTGGACTGGGGCCATTGGACCTAGAGCGCCAGTCATTATGGTATCTCCTGCCATCAGTGGCATGTCCACCTCTACCATTTTACGTGCAAGCCACAGGGCGGCATTAAGAGGGTTCCCTAAGCAGGCTGCGCCAGCTCCGATTGACACCTGTTCACCATTATTCTCCATAACCATACCGCACATCCTCAAATCAATTTCATGAAGTCCGGTTGGTTTTGTTCCAAGTACATACAATCCGGACGAGGCGTTATCCGCTATCGTATCAAGGATTGTAATATCCCAATTTGCTATTCGACTACCCACAACCTCAATAGCAGGTAGGGCATAAGCAATTGAGTTAATCAAATCTGTAAGAGTGAGTTGTTCATTTACTAAATCAGCATCCAGTACTAATGCAATTTCGCCCTCTACCTTTGGTTGCATTAACTGGTCGGAGTTTATTTCTTGTCCGTCAACAATTTCCATATCTGCAAACAAAATACCAAAATCTGGCTGATTAACACCAAGTTGAGCTTGAACAGATTTTGCTGTAAGACCAATTTTTCGTCCTACCGGGCGACGGTCTTCTTTTATCCATAATTCGGTATTTAACTGCTGGATATTGTAAGCAGATTGGAGATCCCCCTTTTTTAACAGATCACGGACTGGCCTGCAGGGTTTTCTGGTTTTCATGGCCCGTCTAATACGGGCCGCAGCCGTTTTAATTGGGTCAACTGACTTGGACGGTTTTCTAGCCATCTCTGATGCCTTTTTCAAACTTAATAGATGGCTTTTTATAGAGCAGCTTAGCAAGTATGAAAATAGTCCGTTTGAAAGAAACTTTGCGGAGATAGCTATAGAATTTTCTTATTCTAAGCCTATAGAAGTATCCTTTTTCTCAGCAACATCGTCTTGTGTGACATTTTCCTGAGTTGATTTATCACTTGCGACGTCTTCAGGGGTTAATTCCTCAATTTGAGTAATTGCCTCCTCTTCTGAACGCGCGACATTAGCAGTGACTTCTACGCTGACTTCCGGGTGCAGTCTTACAATTATCTCATGCATACCTATTGTTTTTATAGGGCGGGCCATTTGCACCTGTTTGCTGTCAATCGTATATCCAGCCTCGGTAATTGCTTGGGCAATATTGCGAACGGTAACTGAACCGTACAATTGATCATTGTCACTCGCTTGACGAACTATGGTGACGGTAAGACCATTCATTTTCTTGGAAACAGCATCTGCTTCTTGTTTGTGCTCAAGGTTTGTAGTTTCAAGTTGAGCTCTCTGAGCTTCAAAAAATTCCCTATTTTCGCTCGTTGCCCTTAAGGCCTTTTTTTGTGGTAGGAGATAATTCCTTGCAAAGCCAGGACGTACTTTTACTACGTCACCCATTTGGCCTAATTTTTCAATTCTTTCTAGTAGAATTACTTCCATTACCTATTCTCCTGATTTCCGCCCGGTATGGTGTAACGTTTTCTTAACGATACCCATTGTTCCAGAACACCCAATAAAACAACAATGGCTGACAACCAACCAACAATTATAAGTAGTATATATACTCCCGCAAGCACTGCACCACGCAATGCGACTCGGTGTGATAGATTGTGTATAACCGCTAGACCCAAAAGAAAAAAGGGTGTTGATAATAATGGAGCGGCATTACGCCCAACATCACCTAAAAGTCCTGGTATCAAGGACGACAATATAGAAATAGCCAAGGCTATACTCATCCATCCGGGTAGGTTGAAGTTAGAATAAGCTGGTCGAGGCCGGATGGCATAACCAAATCGACAGAGGAGATTTTGCGCAAGAGTTGCATTTATTATGGTAATTAATAGCCATACCGATAGAAGCATTCCGGTAAGATATTTTGCCATCACCTGAATTAAAATTGTGGCTTGTGGACTGCTGGCGGGCACTTGAGAAAAAACGTTTTGCAGTAATCGTTTTGATGCGCCCGACAACCCTTCGGCTTCTCCTAAAACTGCAATGGATATTATACCAAGAATTAAAAGTCCGCACCCTGTTAACCAACTTAATATCAAACCAATTGGATACCATTCTATCTCACTTGGCATGATCCCTTGACGAGAAAATAAAGCCTGACGGACGACGATAATCGTAGGTATTACTGCTATTACCAAAAATATCCCGACGGCTTTTGAATGTAGCCCAAAAAAAATACACCCAATCGCTATCGCAGAGGAGATTAAAACCGGGATTAATCCCTTTGATAGACCAACTAACAATAGTGGAATAGCGGATATGTAAGTCAACGCAATGGCTCCGGGAGATCCTGTTCGGATGGCAAGAAACAGTAACCCACAGGCTAGCCCACCGGCGAGGGTAATGAGGAACCCCCTATTCATGTTTCAGCGTACCGGTATTTTTATTCGACAACAAAAGGAAGTAAAGCGAGGTTTCGAGCACGTTTAATAGCACGGGCAAGTTCCCGCTGCTTTTTTGATGAAACGGCAGTTATCCGTCTAGGCACGATCTTTCCACGCTCGGAAATAAATCGTTGGAGCAACTTAACATCTTTATAATCGATTTTTGGCGCATTAGGTGATGAAAAAGGACAACTTTTTTGCCGCCTAAAAAATGGTTTTCGACTACCCCTCATGTTTGTTCTCCTGTCGTATTTTCATCATCTGCATTTTTTTCATCTGCAGTAGTATCAGGATTTTCATTTTCTTCAGGTGTTTCTACTTGAGTTGTCTCATTTGCGATATGTTCGACATTATTTTCTTGGTAGCTTCGCTCATCTCGTGAATGTTTATTTTTCATCATGATTGACGGGTTGTTACTTAACTCATCCACCCTGATTGTCATAAGACGCAGCACATCTTCGTTTAATCGCATATTACGCTCATATTCCTTTACCGCATCGGACGGAGCATCTAAAGCTAACATTGCATAGTGCCCGCGGCGATTTTTTTTGATTCGGTAGGCTAAGCTTTTTAAACCCCAATACTCAGTCTGAACTACTTTACCGCCGCCTTCTACGACAATATTAGACATACTTTCAGCTAGCGATTCTACCTGTGCTGGTGAAATATCTGGCCGTGCAATGAACACGCTCTCATAGTAAGGCACGTTCGAAACTCCTCATCAAAGTACATTTATTAAAATTTAGTCGAACTAAATATATAAAACTTAACTGGTTTGAAATATAAATTAAACCAACTAAAGCCGACTAAAAGCCACTCTAGGGCGCGCATATATACACGAATATAGCTTATACGCAAGTATATCAAATTACCTTGATGAACTTGACAGTTCAGGACACTCAGCTATCACTTGCTATAATTTTTAAGCCTATTAAAGGAGATAAGATTTATGTCCATTGCGTTACTGTTTCCCGGGCAAGGTTCACAGGCCATAGGAATGGGTGCTGCCCTTTCTGAGGCATTCCCTGAAGCAAAGCAAACCTTTGAGGAGGTTGATGATGCTCTGAACCAAAATCTTCGAAAAATAATTTTGGAAGGGCCAGAAGAGCTGCTGACAATGACTGAAAATGCCCAACCTGCGCTAATGGCTGTAAGTATCGCAATCATGCGTGTGCTAGAAAAAGATGGAGGGTTTGAAATTTCAAGGCAAGCTTCCTTTGTTGCTGGCCACTCTCTTGGTGAGTATAGTGCATTGGCTGCAGCGGGGAGTTTTTCTCTTTTTGATACCGCGCTCCTTCTACGACAGCGCGGAAAGGCTATGCAAGAGGCCGTTCCCTTAGGTGACGGTGGCATGGCTGCTTTGCTTGGAGCAAATATAGAGTCCGCTACCGAACTTGCCGAAGCGGCTTCTGAGGGTGAGGTGTGTTCCCCTGCAAATGATAATGCCCCTGACCAAGTTGTTATATCGGGTACTACTGGAGCAATAGATCGTGCTGTCCAACTAGCGCCGGATTTTGGAATTAAGAGGGCTATTCCGTTACAAGTAAGCGCCCCTTTTCATTGCAGTTTGATGGCACCAGCTGCCGCAGTAATGGCCGATGCTCTCCAAAAAGTTACAATTTCACCACCGCTATTACCCTTAGTATCTAATGTATCAGCTAGGGCAATTCAGGAGCCCGATACAATTCGTCGTAACTTGGAAAAACAAATTACAGCTATGGTACGCTGGCGTGAATCTATTTTAGAAATGAAAAAAGAAGGTGTGGATAAAGTTGTAGAAATCGGCTCTGGTAGGGTTCTATCGGGTTTAATGAAAAGGATAGATAAAGAAATTTCAGCCATATCGGTAAACGACCCTGATAGTATAGAAAGTTTTCTCAATTCTATTTAGCTTAATTTGGAGATAGGTCATGTTTGAACTCAAAGGTCGGTCTGCGCTTGTTACCGGTGCTAGTGGAGGAATTGGTAGCGCAATTGCAAAATTATTAATTGAAAGAGGGGCTACAGTTTCAATTTCTGGACGTAATGAGGCTGCTCTTAATAAACTTGCCTTAGATTTGGGAAAACAAGCACACGTGTTGGTTGCAGACTTAAAAGATAAAGGTAGCACGGAAGATCTAATCCATGCAGCCCACAGTGAAATGGGAGGTTTAGATATCCTAGTAAATAATGCAGGTTTAACTCGTGATGGATTAGCAATTCGAATGAAAGCAGAGGATTGGAAAGCAGTACTTGAAGTAAATTTGACTGCGGGATTCAGGCTTGCTCAATCTGCGGTCAAAATTATGTTGAAAGCCCGCTACGGACGTATTATCAATGTTACTTCCATTGTTGCACAGACGGGTAACCCTGGGCAGGTAAACTATGTAGCATCCAAAGCAGGAATGACCGGTTTAACAAAATCTTTGGCAGCAGAAGTTGCTTCACGTAATATAACAGTTAATTGTGTTGCTCCAGGATTTATTGAAACCCCGATGACCGAGGCCCTCTCAGATTCTCAAAGAAAAAATATGCTTGAGAGAATTCCTGTCAGTAGATTTGGAGAACCTGAAGACGTTGCCGCGTGTGTATTATTCCTCGCTTCTATTGAAAGTGGATACTTGACAGGGCAAACTCTGCATGTAAATGGGGGCATGGCAATGATATAGGTGGCCGTTAAATATAATATGGATTGTGCGTTTGGCCCTGATTCGACATAAAATCGCGTATTATGTGTTGATAAATTTGGTTTATTATTTTTAACAAAGGAATGCTGGTATGAGTGATGTAGCAGATCGCGTCAAAAAGATAGTTGTAGAACATTTGGGAGTAGACGAAGAAAAGGTAATAGATGGTGCTAGTTTCATTGAGGATTTAGGTGCAGATAGCCTAGATACGGTAGAGTTGGTAATGGCCTTCGAAGAAGAATTTGGTTGTGAAATTCCAGATGATGCGGCAGAAAAAATCCTAACAGTTAAGGATGCGATTTCCTTTATTAGTGAAAACTCTGATTGTTAATAAATTTACCATTTTCTCTGAAAAGTTTTACAACGTTAATTAGAAAATCCTAATGAGACGTGTCGTCATTACCGGCATTGGGTCGGTTACTCCGCTAGGCTCAGGTGTTGAGTACTCTTGGCAGTCTTTGCTGAAAAGTCATAGTGGTATTGACAAAATTCAAAGTTTCGACGTTTCTGATCTTCCAGTAAAAATAGCTGCGGAGGTTCCCCTTGGAATAGAAAGTGATGGAAATTTTGACTTTAGGCGCTGGGTGAGTGATAAGGATAGACGGAAAAATGATGCGTTTATAATATTTGGAATTGCCGCAGCAACTCAGGCTATAGAAGACGCGGGCTGGAAACCAGAACGAGAAGAAGACCTTTGTCGAACTGGTGTAATTATAGGCTCTGGGATAGGTGGTTTACCCGGGATCTACGATGCGTCCGTGGCCCTATATGAGAAAGGTGCCCGCCGGGTTAGTCCGTTTTTTATCCCTTCAACATTAATTAATTTAGTGTCGGGCCAAGTATCAATTCGATTCGGCTTCAGAGGACCAAATCACGCTGTCGCTACTGCCTGTTCCACCGGCGCACATTCAATCGGTGATGCTGCAAGGTTAATTCAGTTTGATGACGCTGACGTGATGGTAGCTGGAGGTGCTGAGGCAGCAATCTGTCCACTCGGTATAGCAGGTTTTTCTGCTGCGCGTGCGCTTGCTGGTAAGTTCAATGAACGGCCTAAATTTGCATCGCGACCCTGGGACAAAGACCGAGATGGTTTTGTTATGGGTGAAGGAGCGGGTGTTTTAGTTTTAGAAGAACTTGAGCATGCGAAACAACGTGGTGCAAAAATCTATGCAGAAATTGTGGGTTATGGACTGTCAGGCGATGCGCACCATGTCACAGCCCCTGCCGAGGATGGCGCAGGGGCTAAGCGTGCTATGGAAATGGCACTCCTAAGAGCCGGTTTAAACCACGATGAGGTAGATTATATCAATGCACATGGTACATCGACTCCTTTAGGCGATGAGATAGAGTTAGGTGCGGTAAAACGTTTGTTTGAAGATAGCGCTTACAACCTCTCAATGTCATCAACGAAGTCATCAATTGGTCATTTATTAGGTGCTGCTGG
>DEBE01000124.1:0-1792 GCA_002348425.1 Alphaproteobacteria bacterium UBA2964
ATGATGCGATTAACGCCTCATCAACACGGAACAGATGGATTTTTTATATCTATTTTAGAACGCTTGCATTAGGAGCAGTTTGAATTTTTTTAATCAATCGCTTATTCATATTCTTGTACATTATCTGCGCTTATTAGACCGGCCCTTATATCTTCCATTATCTTTTTTCTGTCGCGACTTTTCGGATTGCCGTATCCCCCACCTCCAGGCATCTCAATTATCAATTCTTCGCCCATTGGAATAACTTGTCGGCCCATTCCTTTCAATTTTTTGCCTGATGTTAATGTAAGGGAACCAGTTGCTCCTGGCTTTCCACCGTCTCGCCCACGTGCGGGGTTTTTAACGCGATCAAAAGTGCCAAATATAGCAAATTCTGCTTTTTCTCTATTTCCAACGACCATTCTTTGACCAAGTCCCCCCCGGAATTGGCCAGCGCCGCCTGAGTTTTGTCTCAACTCTTTGCGCCATATTACTATAGGTGTGATCGCTTCTAGCACTTCGACGGGAACGTTTCTTACTCCACTTGGGAATGGGGTCGCGGACAGGCCATCTTTATTTGGTCTCGCACCCGCACCACCGCTATGAAAGCTCATCGCGGTAAAAGTTGTATTTTCTAACTTAGTATTTGGATCTCGCGTCGTTATTCCATGCCCAGCTCCAAGGCGTAAATTCCAAAGACAAGAAGTACCTTCTGCAGGGACCCGACCAGGTAGTAGTTTATGTAAACAACCAAAAACGACATCTGGTAACATATGGCCAATAGAGGATCTAGCTACAACAGCGCAGGGATGTGGGGCGTTGAGGATACAGCCTTCGGGTGCTTTGACGATTATATGCGCCAAAGATCCCGCGTTATTTGGAACTTCCGGAGCCACAACACATTTGACACCAAAACTTGTGTAGGCATCAGTGTAGCATTTCGGTACATTTATTCCAAAGTCTGATATTGGTGAAGACCCTTCGTAATCGATCACGATAGTGTCGTTTACTACGCTAAGTTTTGCTTTGAGAACGATTTCCTCATCATAGCCATCAATTTTCATAGTGTTTGTTGTCGTGGTTATTGGAAGTTTGCTTATCGCCGCTCGCATTGCATTTCGGGTGCTTTCAATGATTGTTTCTGCTAACTCGTTGAGGTCTTCAATTTTATATTGGACCATCATTGCTCTAAGACGATCGCTGCCAACGTCATTGCAATTGGCTAAAGCATAGATATCCCCCTCAACTTGTTTAGATTCTCTGCAGTTGTAATGAACAAAGTCTATCAGTGTTTCATTCAACTGGCCGGCTTTGAAAAGATACATTAATGGAATATAAAGTCCCTCGTGATATATTTGCTTTCCGTCAGGCGCCATGCCAATACCCCCAATATCTACGACATGGGTTGTACAGGCGAAGAGAGCGACAACACGCCCGTTCTTAAAAGTTGGTGTTACCACGACGATGTCATGCAGATGACCGGTGCCTTTCCAAGGGTCGTTGGTGAGGAAAACATCGCCTTCTTTCATTTTTTTGATCGGGAATTTCTCGATAAAGTGACCAACTGACAGTGCCATAGAATTGATATGGCCGGGAGTTCCTGTAACTGCTTGGGCGAGCATGCGTCCTTGTAAATCGAATACGCCCGCCGATACGTCACCAGCTTCTCGAGTTGAAACACTAAAGCCAGTACGTATTAGAGTTCTAGCTTGTTCCTCTACTATTGTCGTTAATCGGTCCCACATTACTTGGTAACGAATATTAGCTTCCCTCATGGGTTTTCCTCTTGGAGTATCAGCTCTAAATAATTTAG
>DEBE01000124.1:2197-5094 GCA_002348425.1 Alphaproteobacteria bacterium UBA2964
AAATTTGGGCCGGGCATCCAGTCTCCTGGGGCCAAATGTTCCCTCACGTAAATGGGGATTTCCTGGAACTTGTTAAGGGGAATGTTAAAAACTTTCCTTTTGTCCAACGCTTCAGGTTGATTTTGTTTTTCAACTTTGGAAATATTTTTTACCAGCCGTTTATTTGTACTTAACGTTAGTGACCAGGTCATAATTTCTGCAGTGAGATCTGGTATGACCCGGCCAAACAATCTTTGGTATTCGCTTTCAAATGTTTGCATCAGTACTTCTCTGCTATTTGAAGTCAAAGGCTGATCGTTGATTGGCACAGCTATTTCGTGGCCTTGGCCTCTATAACGCATAAAAGCAATTCTATTTTCCGTTAGTTGTTTTGTTTTTGTGCCTTGTTTAACAACATCCTCTGCTTCTCTCTTCATTGTTTCAAATAAGTTATTAATTATCGCTGGGTCAAAGAACCGAAGGTCCATATAATAACTGCGCGCAACCTCATAGGCGATATCAGCTTTTAAAAAACCGATTGCCGAGCCCACACCAGCGCCACTAGGAATGATTATTTTTTTGATATTTAAAGTTTCCGCGAGCTGGCAGGCGTGGAGTGGTGCCGCTCCACCAAATGCAATCATCGCTCTATCATCAAGACGTTTTCCCAGTTCTATAGCATGTACGCTGGCTGCATTAGCCATATTTTCATCCACGATTTGTGCTATTCCAGATGCGCTAGTTTCGATGGACAGGTCTAAGGGGAGGGCAATGTCGGCCTCAAGAGCTTGCCTGGCTAACTCTTGTTCTAGTTCAACCTCACCGTTCGCAAAGTCTTTTGGGTCTATGCGCCCCATAATTAAGTCTGCATCCGTTACGGTGGCTTTGTGACCACCTTTGTTGTAAGAAGCGGGTCCTGGGCTCGACCCTGCACTTTCTGGGCCAACGCGTATTCTCGATAGTTGGTCTACTGACGCTATAGATCCACCTCCTGCGCCAATTTCAACCATGTCAATAACAGGTATTCTAAGTGGAAATCCGCTGCCTTTTAAAAACCTATATTCTCTAGCAACCTCAAATTCACGAGAGTGTTGTGGGGTATATTCGTCTATATAACATATCTTGGCTGTAGTCCCGCCCATATCAAATGACAATACTTGCGGCAGGCCACACTCGGCGGAAATAATGCGTGATAAAATTGCTCCACCAGCTGGCCCTGACTCAACAAGCCTTATGGGTAATGTTTTGGCAGTTTCTAATGTCGTCATACCGCCACTTGACATCATCAAAAGAAGTGGGGCTGAAAATCCTTGTTGTGCTAGGGCTGCGCCTAAGTTTTCAAGGTACGTTTTCATCAGCGGCAAAATGTAAGCGTTGGCGACGGTCGTGGAAAGGCGATCATATTCTCGTATCTCTGGCGATACTTGGCTAGATATTGATACGGGTACATCCGGGAGAACCTTTTGGATAAATGACTTCACAATTTTTTCGTGTTCATCATTGGCATAGCAATGCAAAAAGCCGATGGCGATTGCTTCTACTTTTTCTTCTCTACATTTGACAACGGCCTCTTCGACGGAGCGCATATCCAGAGGAATTAAAATGGAGCCGTCTGCTGCAATTCGTTCCTTTATGCCTAACCTGAGGTGTCTAGGCACTAGGGGTTTAGGCCGCTCCATGAAAAGATCTGATTGCTCAAATCTGTGCTCGTAGGCAATTTCTAGACTATCTGTAAAACCGTCAGTGGTAAGAAGAGCTGTTTTAGCGCCTTTTCGCTCTATAATCGCATTCGTGGCTAGAGTTGTGCCATGTATGATGAAGTCTACGTCCTTAGGCTTAAAGTTGCTGGTTCTCAGCACTTTTTTTGCTGCGGTTAAGAAACCTGCTTCAGGGCTGTCTTTTGTTGTGAGTACTTTTGCGGTGAACCGATGCTTATTATGCTCTAATACAGCATCCGTAAAAGTACCGCCAATGTCTATCGCAAGACTAACTGTCATAGAACTAACTTTCAGGGATTTTCAAAATTTTGTTTTAATCAGTGCTTAGTATTGAGTCAGCAAGTGCTTCTGGCACGCTTAACATAGGGTAATGCCCTGTTGTTAGCTCTAGCCATTTTGCACTTAACATATCAGCTGTTCTCTTTTGGTGGGAGATTGGTGGGTTGACGCTTTCATTACAATAAATCACTGATGCGTCCCAGGTCATCGACCAAAACTCTTTAAGTTCTACAGGGTTCTGCATACAAGCTATAGGATGAAGCGTGTAACGAGCGATGGCCCAACTTTTGATAGGTTCATGTAACTCTTTAAAAAGTCTATTTATAACATCATCCCGGGGCGGCCCTGATGCAAGGTCGGTATTTACAACTGATTTTCTGGATACAATGTCAGAAAGTCTTTCGCCGTCCATTAGAGCTAGAGCGTCTGCGAAGACAAGCCTTTTTACTCGATTGGCCACTAGTTCGGCAACCTTCGCCATTACCATGCCGCCAGTGCTCGTCCCAACCAAAACTACATCTTTCAAATCTTCAAAAAATAACAGATTGGCTATTTCTTGCGCGTGAGACTCGGTAGTAATTTTGCTGTGCAGTTGATAAGAACGCTCTGCACAACCTTCTAGAGTGGGAGCCAGGACGTAATGCCCTCGGTTCCGAAGAACACTCGCTAGTGGTTGCCATATCCATCCGCCTTGGTAAGCGCCATGTATTAGAACGATATTTGACATTTCTATTTCCTTCCAACAACACGGACGTCTGCTAAGTTTTCGTAAATTTTTACCACGGCGCTTGAGTCCTCTTTGTTGAGTCCCGCAGTTCTGGCCATTTGATATACTTGTTGACTTACATTTGCCATAAGCGTTGGCACTCCAAGTTGTTTAGCATAGTTTGTAATAAGCTCTTGATCCTTGTATACAATGTC
>DEBE01000217.1:0-9664 GCA_002348425.1 Alphaproteobacteria bacterium UBA2964
CCAAGGTGCGTCCAATGCTGGATTGTAAAATCATTCATGGACAGATCAATGACCGTCATTTTTCCTGCTGCAACCTCTTCACCCGCACCACGGGCTCCCTCATAGGCTCCGATGTTATTGGATATATCAAGACAGTCGACGCACAATACTACATCTGTCTTTGCCATTAACATCTTCTTGTATTCCCCTTCCGCTTTTGTTCGCCCAAAGCTGGCATTGAGGTTTTGTGGGTGGTTTGAGGGCATACAAATAATATCATGTCCATCTTGGTATGCGGCGCCGAGTATTTCCACAAGTTCGGTCATTACAGGAGTGGTTGCCTTGTCATATCCGACGCGGCCACCAAGGATAAGAGGCCATTCTGCATTAACAAGTGCATCAACTGCGGAGGAGATAGATTCCCTTGGAGCGGCTACCGGTGGCGCTGGCAAATAGCGAGGTGTTTTTACATCTGGCAGGGACACCCCCCCTGGAATATTTGATTCTTGGACTAAAACATCAACGGATACATAGGTTGGTGAGCATGGAGCGCTGGTGGCGATACGCTGTGCACGAGCAATGGAGTCCAAACAACCTTGGAGTGTTATAGGTTCATCTGTCCATTTGGTAACGTCCTTTACGATATCACATTGGGTATTAGCTGAATGAATCCAGTCTGTTTTACGGCGTTGGGCTGGGTCAGCCGGCCCAGAACCACCAAGTACAACTACCGGCATACGATCGGCCATAGCATTGTAAAATGCCATTGTTGCGTGTTGAATGCCAACGAGGTCATGCAGGAATGCCATAGCCGGTTTTCCAGTCGCCTTACAGTACCCTTGTGCCATTGCGACGGCTATTTCCTCATGAGCTACAAGAATGATCTGTGGTTTATGGTTTTTGGTATGATTAACTAGAGAATCGTGTACACCACGGAATGAAGAACCAGGAGTTAAAAATATATACTCATGACCCAGTAAGCCAATAAGCTCCGCTATTAGATCAGAACCATATTCCGCTTGTGGTTGGTTTGCGGGCAGGTTTACAGGGGTTTCTGACATGAAATCTGGTGCCGCGGGATAGTTATTATTGATTTCGTCGCCCATTTAGCTTTCCTAAGGAAATTCGAGTGAATTCTATTATCTTAATTAGGTTGTTCTTTGTACTTTAATATTGAGCAAACAATTTGGCAAAGGGATCAAATTTATTTTGTTACTGAAATTGACTTCTTCGTTTTTCAGGAAGATTATGATCTCTAATTATTTTTATTAGATTAATAAATCTTTTACTGATTGTTTTTGTAATGCTTGGGTAATACGGCAGATTACAGTCTTATTGTCTCATTGGCCAAGACTGATATACCTTAGTCATAAACAATTAGTTAGTTGGAGCGCATAGCGGTTTATTAGGAACCGAACGGGGGGGATTTAATGCCGACTAAAACCTTAAAAAATGTAACGGTTGCAGATGCCTATTTAGAAGTTCTCGCCGATAGGGGTGTTGACTACTTGTTTGCCAATGCCGGTACAGATTTTGCCCCATTGATTGAAGCTCTAGCGAAGGCGCAAGCCACTGGTACGCCCCACCCACACCCAGTTACTTGTCCGCACGAAAATACTGCTCAACACATGGCTATTGGTTATTATCTCGCCACAGGTCGTCCGCAACTGACGATGATGCATGTGAACGTTGGCACCGCGAATGCGATGAATGGCTTGTTAAATGCCTCCCGGGGTCAAACCCCGATGTTATTTACTGCAGGTCGAACACCGACAAACGAAGATAAACTGAAGGGGCACCGCACACTCGATATTCATTGGACCCAGGAAATGTATGACCAAGCGGGAATGACCCGTGAGGCGGTAAAATGGGATTATGAACTCAGGAATGGAGAACAGGTTGAGACAGTGGTCGATAGAGCGCTCAGCGTAATTATGAGTGACCCTAAAGGGCCCGCATATCTCTCGTTGCCAAGGGAAGTGTTGGCTATTGAAATGGATGAATTCAGTTTTGAATCGCCTGGTAGGATTCAGCCGGCAGCCCCAAGTCTACCCAATCCTTCAGCCCTAGATGAAGCTGCATCAATTTTAGCCAAGGCAGAAAATCCCGTGATTATTACTAATTGGGGAGGTCGTAATCCCAATGTAATGCCTGCACTGGTTGAACTAGCCGAAAACTACGCCATACCGGTAGTTGAATATCGTAATCGTTTTGTTGCAATGCCACGACGTCACCCAATGTTTGCTGGTGGTAATCCAAACCCCTTTGTTAAATCCGCGGATGCTATTCTCGTAATGGATTCTGCAACACCTTGGCTCCCCTCCCAAGTCACACCCTCAGAAGATTGTAAGGTTTTACATTTGGCCCCTGATCCCCATTATAGTTACCTGCCTATCAGAGGGTTTAGGTCGGATATAGCATTGGCATGCGACAGTGCATTAGGGCTGATTGCACTCAATAATGCTATGTCAGAGCATGCAAAATCCAACCAAGAAGCTATTAAGACCCGCCGTAAAAAAATTACCGGTATTCACGAAGAATTAGAAGAAGAGTGGAAAAAGAAATTGGAGGTTGTCAAAGATCAGACACCCATACATCCAGCATGGATATCTGACTGTATTGCAAAAATAAGTGATGCAGACACAATCTTTGCCAAAGAGTCTCAGCTCCAGGTTCAATATCTTGATACTTCTAAACCGACTAAGATTCTGAATGCGGGTGCTTCTTCAGGTTTAGGGCATGGAATGGGTGTTGCGCTGGGTGCCAAGCTTGCAAATCGCGATAACCTTGTAATTGGAACCCATGGGGACGGCTCTTATATGTTTAATGTCCCTGTGTCAGCGCATTATGTCGCAGCAGAACAGGAATGTCCTATCTTAACCGTTGTTTTTAACAACCAAAAATGGCAGGCGGTCCGTGGTTCGACCCTTGGTTTGCATCCTGACGGGTATGCAGCAAAAGCCAATAGGCCACCATTGATGTATTTTACAGTCGATCAACATTATGAAAAATTAGTGGAAGTATCTGGGGGTTATGGAGAACAGGTTATTGATCCCAAAGACATGCTGCCGGCTCTGGAACGTGCTGTTAAGGAAGTGATGGTCAACAAAAGGTCTGCGCTGCTTAACGTGATGGCATCAGACCCAATTTAATTTCGATGATAAAGGAATATTACGTTGGATGAATTTTCAACATTGCAGCAGATAGCGGTAAGGGCACGCCGTAATTTAGATTGGAATGTTTGGGATTACTTAATGGGAGGCTCAGAAAGTGAGACAACTCTAAAACGTAATCGGCAAGGGTTTGATGCCTTGGCTTTGGCTCCAAGAATTCTAAGAAATGTGATGCATGTTGATCCTTCGACGACATTTATGGGAAAGAGGCTTAACTTCCCGGTGATGTTAGCCCCCATTGGATCGCTGCAGTTGGTAACTCCTGATGGAGCCTTGGCATCTGCAAACGCGGCAGCCGAAGTGGGAACTATGTATTTTTTGAGTTCGGTTACGCAGCCGGAAATGGAAAATGTAGGCCCAGCGACGAATGGGCCAAAGGTTTATCAATTATACGTAAAAGGAGATGACGACTGGATTGATCTTCAAGTTAAGAGGGCACAAGATGCTGGCTTTGAATTTTTCTGTCTCACGGTTGATACAGCGCATTATAGTCGTCGGGAACGCGATATCATAAAAAGATGGGAACCGAGTTCACGTCGTGCCGTGGCAGAAGACGGTGGTATAGATCATCTCGCCTGTTTGGATTGGGATACCGTAAAGCGTTTTAAGGACCGGCATGATATACCCCTCATTCTTAAAGGTATTGGAACTGCTGAAGATGCAGCGCTCTCTGTGGAGAATGGTATAGATTGCATATATGTTTCGAATCATGGCGGACGCCAGCTCGATCACGGGCGAGGATCAATTGATGTTTTGCCTGAAGTTGTAGAGGTAGTAAAAAAGAAAGTAAGTATAATCGTTGATGGAGCAATAATGCGTGGAACAGATGTTATTAAGTCGCTGGCTCTTGGGGCGGACGCAGTTTGCATTGGGAAACTGCAGGGTCTTGGATTAGCAGCTGGGGGTAAGGATGGTCTGGTTCACACATTGAAACTTTTAGAAGCGGAGATAAAAACCTCGATGGCGCTTTTGGGTTTACATGATTTTTCTGAATTGGATACGACGTTTGTTGAAGAAGTGGAGCCGTTAATGCCAGCACACCAGACGTCTCCTTATACACATATAGAATTGGAAGAGCGGGAGTATGAAATATGAGCAACATTAAGGCACATGACCGTCCGGTTAACCTAGGAAATCCGCAAATGGGCTGGGCGAGTGATGTCGCAGCAGAAATGTTGAGGCAACTTGGGATTAAATACATTTCCCTAAACCCAGGAGCGAGTTACCGTGGACTCCATGATTCAATTGTCAACTATCTAGGAAATGATACTCCGCAGATGTTGATATGTCTTCACGAAGACCATGCTGTTCACGTGGCGCAAGGCTATGCCAAAGCCACAGGCGAACCTATGGCCTGTGCTTTGCATTCTAATGTGGGGTTGATGCATGGGTTGATGGCAACTTTCAATGCTTGGTGTAATCGAGCACCGATAATCATGATGGGAGCGACGGGTCCGGTGGATGCACCTTTAAGACGACCATGGATTGACTGGATTCATACTGCTAAGGATCAAGGAGCTTTATTACGTGATTATACCAAGTGGGATGACGAACCGCGTTCGGCGGGTGCAATCGTAGAAACGATGCTTCGAGCGAACCAAATGGCCCGGTCGGAACCACCGGGACCCGTCTACGTCTGTCTGGACGCAGGTTTGCAGGAGGCTGCTCTTGAAGAAGATATTGAAATACCGGATGTAACGCGTTTTCAGCCTTCCGCCCCGCCTCAAGCGTCACAGGAGGCGGTGAAACGAGTAGCAGATATGCTTCTTGCTGCATCTAATCCGATTTTAATGATTGGTCGCAGTGGAAGATCGAGGGAAGCTTGGGATAATCGCGTAAGGTTAGCTGAAGCGGTGGGTGCTGGAGTATTTACAAATTTACGCAATTCAGCTGTTTTCCCAAGCGATCATCTATTGCACGTGGGCCGACCGGCTGGCCGGATTACCGAAACGATGCGAAGTATGGTCACGGCTGCAGATGTTGTTCTTAGTCTAAATTGGCTGGATTTTGGCGGTACGCAGCGTTTGCTAACGCGAGATAGTGAGCTCAAAGGAAAAATAGTCCATTGTTCAATGGAAGAGTATGTACACAATGGCTTTGGTGGTGAATTATTTGAATTACCTATGGCGGACCTCAAAATAACCGCTGACCATGATGCTTTTGTCGTACAGCTTATTGAAGAGATAGAGAGTCGTGGTATTTCTGGTAGTTGGGATGGAAAAAGGGTAGGACCAGATCCTGTCAGTTATGATAACATTGCTGATCGTGAACCTGATAGTGTCTTACAACCAGCAGACATCGTTACTGCTTTAGCAGAAGTTCAGGGTAAACGAAAAATTAGCTTGAACCGAGTAAGTTCTGGTGGTGTTGGGCCGGCCTATCAATTTACTGACCCTTTGTCTTACTTGGGTCATGATGGTGGCGGTGGTTTGGCGTCTGGCCCGGGGACCTCCGTCGGTGCCGCGCTAGCAGTTATGGATACCGATTGGCTAGCCGTTTCCGTTCTTGGTGATGGAGACTTCATGCAGGGAAATACCGCACTTTGGACGGCTGCGAAATATAAAATTCCGATGCTTGTGATTATATCTAATAACCGTTCCAACTTTAATGATGAACTGCACCAGGAAACGGTAGCGAAGGATCGCGATCGTCCGGTAGAAAATCGTTGGATTGGGATGAGAATTAGTGAGCCAGATATAGATTTAAGCGAGCTTGCAGAGTCTCTTGGTTTTGAAGCGCAAGGCCCCATAACAACATCCGGTGAGTTGTTAGAGGCAATGGAAAAGGGTTTGAAAGCTGTGGAAGATGGTAAGCAGCATTTTATTAATGTTCACGTTGATACTGGTTATGCCGAGCCACCGCTGATGCGTGGCGGCAATAAAGGCGTGTGACGGTTAGGGATAGGAGATAAAAATGCCTGATTTAACAAAATTTGACCGGCCTATTAACGTTGGAAATCCCAAGATGGGCTGGGCTAGTGACGTTGCCGCGGAAATGCTTCGTCGTATGGGTATCAAATACTTATCAATGAACCCGGGCGCAAGCTATCGGGGTTTTCATGACTCGATTGTCAATTATTTGGGGAATGATGATCCACAAATGATCCTTTGTTTGCATGAGGATCATGCGGTTCACATAGCCCAAGGTTATGCGAAAGCAACCGACGAACCTATGGGTTGTATTTTACATTCAAATGTTGGCCTTTTGCACGGCATGATGGGAATATTTAACGCTTGGTGCAATCGAGTGCCCATGGTCGTTATGGGTGCGACAGGACCGGTGGATGTCATGAAGCGGCGTCCTTGGATTGACTGGATTCACACGGCAAAAGATCAGGGTGCCTTGATCCGAAATTTTGTCAAATACGATGACGAACCTCGATCTGCTCAAGCGTTAGCCGAAACCATGGTTAGGGTGAATAAAACTATCCGTACGGCGCCTACAGCCCCTGCTTACGTCTGCCTAGATGCTGGGTTACAAGAGTCAGAAATTGACCCTGAAATGAAACTACCTGATGTTTCGCGATTTCTTCCACCACCACCAACTCCCGCTCCACAACAGAGTGTCGATGAGGCAGCTGATCTTTTGGTTAATGCGAAAAACCCTGTGATTATGATGGGACGCCTCAAGCGGGAAGAGAAGGGGTGGAACGACCGAATAAAACTCGCTGAACTTGTTGGTGCAGGTGTTGCTACAGATATGAAAACAGGCGCAGCATTTCCTACGGACCATCCCCTACATTTAGCACCTCCGAGTAATCGACCAAGAGAAGAAGCTGAATTAGAAATAAAGAATGCAGACGTAATTCTTGATCTTAATTGGGTGGATTTAGCGGGCACTTTTAAATTGATCTTTGGACGAGATGAGATAAATGCAAAGGTTATCCATGTATCTATGGATTCCATGATACATAATGGTTGGACAACTGATCATATGGGAATGCCGATTGGTGATGTTACAATGCTGGCTGAACCTGAACCAGTTGTTGAACAGCTTATCGAGGCAATTGAAAATCGTCTCAGCGATGGAAGTCGATGGGACGGCAAAAATAAGGGCCGAACGGCCGACCCCGATACAACCTACGAAATGTTGGACCAGAGTGATAGTATTTCTGTTGAGGCTGTTACTCTGTGTATGAATGAGGTCCGCAAGGGGCGCAACTTGACATTAACTAATGTTACCATTGGTTGGGCGGCTGACGGATACCATTTCACACATCCACTGGATTATCTCGGAAATGATGGCGGCGGCGGATTGGCCTCTGGAACTGGCACAGCCATTGGAGCAGGTCTGGCTCTAGCTGACACTGATAGAACAGTTGTTGCAGTGTTAGGGGATGGGGACACCATGCAAGGGAGTTCATCCCTCTGGACTGCGGCTCACTATAGCATTCCGGTGTTATTTGTTATTTCTAATAATCGCTCTAATTTTAATGATGAAATTCATCAGGAGACGGTAGCAAAGATGCGTGATCGCCCGGTGGAAAATCGATGGATTGGACAACGAATAGACGACCCTACCGTTTCAATTGAGCGCTATGCAGCGTCCCTTGGCGTCGAATCGGCTGGTCCCATTGAGACTGTTAAAGACCTAGTTCCTGCTTTAGAGCATGCATTATCGGTTGTTGAATCAGGCAAACCATACCTTCTAAATGTCCATGTTGATAAAGGCTATGCAGTTCCTCCGCCCGCGCGTGAAGCTTAATGTCATCGCGGAACAAAGGAGAGAATCTTGGAGAGCGAGCTTTGGCCAGGGAGCAGGTTTATCTTTGTATAATGACGAATGTGAAAAGTCTGCCAGAGGGTATGCCTCCGAGAGATAGCCTCATGCATGATCATAAAATTTATCTGCGTGACCTAGAACGTCGAGGATTGTTGTTTGGTGCCGGTCGGCTGGTTAATGAAGAAGAAGGCGAAAACGCCGATATCGGTCATGGTATGTTAGTCATTCGGGCGAAAACCCGTTCTGAAGCTGAAGAAATCGCATTCCAAGAACCTTTTACCAAAGGTGGCTATCGAACAATGGTATTGTATCCCTGGCAGCGAAACGAGGGTAGCGTGGATATTTCAATTCGGCTCATGGATTCTGTCTTAGAAATTGACAACAGGACTTACGACCTTATTCCCAGAGGTGTTGAAGTGAGAACATGATATTCTTGGTTAGATCAGTAAAGCAAAAGGTTAAATCGTGATGAATGAAGGCCCGCCAATTCGTAAAGCAAATACTCGCTACCAGTCGGACGTGATTGTAGACATGATTAAGCTCTATGATTTCCCGGCAATTCCATTAAACCCCGGTGCGAGCTATCGTGGTCTGCACGATAGTCTTGTTAACTATGGCGAAGACGATCCGCCAATGATTTTGTGTAACCATGAAAAACTCGCGGTGCAGATAGCGCACGGTTACGCGAAGGCAACCGGGAAACCGATGCCAGCAATTGTCCATAATGTGGTGGGTTTGTTGCATGCACCACTCGCTGTTTATTATGCCTATATTGATCGGTGCCCAGTGTTTCTCATGGGTGCAACGGGACCCATGGACGAAAAATTACGTCGTCCATTCATAGATTGGATTCATACTGCATTTGCTCAAGGCTCGGCAATCCGTGATTATACCAAATGGGATTATCAACCTGCCAGTGTGCATGGGGTCGCTGATTCATTTGCGCGTGCTTACTCAATCATGATGACTGAGCCTCAAGGGCCAGTTTACATGGTTTACGATGCAGGTTTACAGGAAGCTGAATTAACTGAAAAAGTTCAAATACCGTCGGCAGATGCCGTTAAGGTGCCACCACGTCTTGCGGCAGATCCAAAGCTAATTGGTGAAGCTGCCGATGTGTTGGTAGACGCTGAATACCCGGTGCTTCTTACTGAGTATGCGGCACGGGCACCGATTGGCTTCGGGGATACGGTCGAGCTCGCAGAAATAACAGGCGCAGCTGTTTATGATATTAACAAGCGCTTAGGATTTCCAAATCAGCATCCGCTCAGTGTTTCGATGCATGCTGATGCCTTTGAAGGTGCCGACTTGGTGGTGGCTCTAGACGTTGTGGATTGGACAAGAGGTTCGCATAAACCAAACTGGGAAACCCGAGAAGTAGAGGCTATTACCACGCCTGATTGCAAGTGGATCGATATAGGTTTTGCCGATATAGAGATCAGCAAGTGGGCGACTGATTATAATAAACATCATAATTGGGACTTGAGGATATTGTCCGATACTGCCAATGCAATACCGGCCCTAGCGGCAGCTTGCCGTTCCCGTGTCAAATCTGACCCAAAACTTGCAAAGAGAATTGAAGAACGGAAGCAGTTGATTGGCGAAAAACATGCGGGTCAATGGGCTAAATGGCAGGAGCAGGTCAAGGACACCTGGGACCAGATGCCCATGCACGAAGCTCGGATGGCGACGGAAGTGTGGGAAGCCATCAAAGAAGAGGATTGGGTCCTGACAGCCGGCACACTTAAGGACTGGGTTCGCAAAGTCTGGAATTTCGATAAACCCTATCA